>CALQLM010000047.1 GCA_943331415.1 Bifidobacterium breve | reverse complement strand
GTGCAGCCTGCTGACGTATTCGGCCGTGAGCAACATCCTGGGAATCGTGCGGGCTCGACGCCACAAGTCGCCGCAATTGAGTCCGCGATGATCGGGTTGGGGTACACGCTGCCGGCGATGATTTCGGTCGTTGTGGTGTGTGTGCTGGAATTAGCGGTGTTGCGCACCGGGTTGTTCAGAAAGCCTGCCTACTGGATATCAATGGGCATCGTGTTCGGTTTCCAGATTCTGGTCGACGGCTGGTTGACGAAACTGTCCGCACCGATCGTCATCTACAACGAGGAACACACATCAGGACTGCGGTTTCCCTGGGACATCCCGGTGGAGGATTTTCTATTCGGCTGGGCGTTGGTGACCGCGGTGCTGTTGCTCTGGGTTAAGCAACGACCCGATATGGAGGATGGGCGAGGATGAGCATCAGCAACCAGGGTCTGCCCAAAGCCGAGGTACCGGGTGCCTTCGACATCGGCGCTCGGGCCTACGACCGACTGGTCGGCGCCAACCCCGGGTATCACGATCATCTGCGAATCTCCGCGCGGCGACTGCGAATCCCCAACGGTGGGCGCGGCCTGCGACTGCTCGACGCCGGGTGTGGGACGGGCGCCTCGACCGCCGCACTTCTGGAGGCCGCGCCGCACGCTGAGATCGTCGCCGTCGACGCGTCGGCCGGCATGCTTGAGCAGGCGGCCACCAAATCGTGGCCCGACTCGGTGCGGTTTGTGCATACGCCGATCGAGGCGCTTGCCGATGCCGGAGTGGCGGGGCCGTTCGATGGAATCCTGGCTGCCTACCTGCTGCGAAATCTCGCAGACCCCGACGCCCAGTTGCGCAGATTCGCCGACTTGCTTCGCCCAGGTGCCACGCTGGCGGTGCACGAGTACTCGGTGGCCGACTCGCAAGCGGCGAGGGCCATTTGGAACGCAGTCTGCTGGGGCATCATCATCCCGGCCGGCTGGCGGCAGACCCGCGATAGCACCCTCTATCGCCACCTGTGGCGCAGCGTGAATACCTTCGATGGCGCCTCGGACTTCCAGCGACGTCTGGTGGCGACCGGTTTCACCGGCGTGCACAGCGAGACCATGTCCGGTTGGCAACGCAATATCGTGCATACCTTTCTCGGCGACAAACCAATGGTGGGGAATACCTGATGAAGGATCCGCGACGTATCGCCCATGCGGCACCCCGGGGGGTCCCGCACGCCAGCGCATTGCCGGAGATCCCCCATGTCGTCGTGATCGGGGCGGGTATCGCCGGCCTCGCCGCCGCTGCCGGGCTGGCCGAACGCGGTGTTTCGGTGGATGTGTTGGAACGCCAGCCCAACCTCGGTGGACGCGTCGCCGGATGGGCTGAACGCCTTGACGACGGCACCGAGACCACCAACAACCGCGGGTTCCATGCCTTCTTCCGCCAGTACTACAACCTTCGGGCACTACTGAAGCGCAGTGATCCGAACCTGGAGCGGCTCCGGGCAGTGGAGGATTACCCGCTAATCGACGGGCAGGGTCGGCGCGACACCTTCCGCGGCCTTCCCTCGTCGCCGCCGTGGAATGCGCTTGTCTTCGCGCTGCGCAGCCCGACCTTCCGATTCCGGGATCTGGTGCGCATCAACGCCAAGGCGTCCGCACCGCTTGCCGCGGTCACAGTGCCCGGCATCTACGACCGCCTCGACCACCAGAGCGCGGACACCTTCCTGACCGATATCAATTTCCCCGTCGCGGCGCGCCATCTGGCGTTCGAGGTGTTCGCTCGGAGTTTCTTCGCCCGGCCCGACAGGCTCTCGGCGGCTGAACTTGCCGCGATGTTTCACATTTACTTTTTGGGTTCGAGTGAGGGACTGGTTTTCGATGTTGCCGAGTCCAACTTTGACACCGCGCTGTGGAATCCGCTGGGGGAGTATCTGGCCGAACAGGGTGTGAAGTTTCATACCGGCGTATCGGCTGCATCGATCACCCCTGGCGGGATCAAGAAGTTTCAGGTGCACACCGGCGACGGCGCGCTGATCGATGCCGACGGTGTTGTGCTGGCCACCGATCCGGGAGGTCTGCAACAGATCGTCGGCGCTTCACCGGATCTGGGAGACGAACCGTGGCGGCAACGGGTTGCGGCCATGGAGGTCGCGCCGCCGTTCGTGGTGCAGAGGTTGTGGCTGGATCGTCCGGTCGATCCTGGGCGCCCGGACTTCCTCGGCACCGGCGGACTCGAGCCCGTCGACAACATCAGCGTCGTCAGCAACTACGAGCGCCAGGCCTCTGAGTGGGCCCGCGCGCGCGGCGGTTCGGTGGTCGAAGTGCATTCATACTCCGTCCTGGATCCACCGCCGTTCGAAGGCCTGCGCGAGAAGATGCTGTCCCGTCTGCACCAGATTTACCCGGAGACCGCTGCGGCGGGAATCGTGTCCGAGCGCATTCTGTTCAAGCAGGACTGTCCGTTGTTCTCGCCGGGCTCCCACGCGCGCCGACCGACAGTGGAAACACCCGTACCCGGTCTGATGCTCGCCGGTGACGGAATCCGTATTGACCTGCCGGTAGCCTTGATGGAACGTGCCGCCACCACCGGCTGGACGGCGGCCAACCGGCTGCTGTCGGGCTGGGGTATCAGTGGGCACACGTTGTACACCGTGCCGGTCCAGGGGCGCTCGCCCGTACTACGCCGGCTCGCAGAGAGAGGCATGCGCTGAGATGAGTCTGTGGTCTCGGGTAGCAGACCGCATGCCGAAGGACTCGCCGATGAAGGTTCTCCCGAAAGTCGGCTGGGCCGAGCAGTCGCCGACCTTTCAGCAGGCCGAGCCCGCGATCATCGACGCCGCGCTGCACCGCGCGCACCGGCGCCCCAGCGGCAACTGGTACGTATTCGGCGCCAGCACCGACGTCCGCGCCGACCGCCCGCTCGGAACTCAGGTCGCAGGTAAGGAGATCGTCGCCTGGCGTGACGAGCACGCCGGTCTGCATGTCGGCCCGGCGGCATGTCCACATCTGGGAGCGGATCTGGCAACCGGAAAGGTCGATTGCGGAGCGCTGGTCTGCCCGTGGCACGGGCTTCGGCTCGACGGTGGTCGTGAGTTCGGCTGGAAGCCGCTACCGGCCTACGACGACGGCATACTGGTCTGGGTACGGCTGGATGAGATCGGCGGCGAAGAGCCGTTGGACACCCCGGTGCTGCCGGCGCGGCCCAGCGGTCCTCAACTCGCTGCGGTCACCCGTCTGGAGGGATCGTGCGAGCCCCGCGACATCATCGCTAACCGGCTCGACCCGTGGCACGGTGGGTGGTTCCACCCCTACTCGTTCGCCCAACTGGAGGTGCTCAGTGCGCCACCGATCGACGCCGACGAGGACTCCGACGTCTTCACGGTGGCCGTGACTTTCCACCTCGGACGCATTGGTGTGCCGGTGATCACCGCCTTCAGTGTGCCCGAACCGCGGACCGTCGTCATGCAGATCATTGAAGGTGAGGGCGTCGGCAGCGTTGTGGAAACCCACGCCACACCTGTGGGGCTGGGACCGGACGGACGTCATCGCACGGCAGTCACCGAAGCCGTGATCGCGGCCTCTGGGCGCACCGGGTTCCAGCTGTCTCTGCTGGGCGCCCCGTTGTTGCGACCACTGATGAAGCTCGGCGCCACGCGACTGTGGCGCGACGACCTGGCATACGCCGAACGTCGATATGCGTTGCGCACCAAGGAGGCTCACTGAGATGACCAAACGAGTAGTGGTGTGGGGAACCGGCTTCGTAGGCAAAATGATCATCCCCGAGGTGCTCAACCACCCCGAGTTCGAACTTGTCGGGGTTGGCGTCAGCAATCCAGCCAAGGTAGGTCTTGATGCCGGTGAGATCTGCGGGTTGCCGGACTCCGTCGGCATCACCGCCACCGATGATGTGGACGCGTTGATCGCGCTGAAACCGGACGCGCTAGTGCACTACGGACCGACGGCCGCCAAAGCCGACGCCAATATCGATGTGATCGGTCGCTTTCTGCGGGCCGGAATCGACGTCTGCTCGACCGCCATGACGCCGTGGGTCTGGCCGAAGATGCACCTCAACCCGCCGAACTGGATCGACCCCATCACGGCGGCCTGCGAAGCGGGCGGTGCGTCGTGCTTCACGACCGGGATCGACCCCGGCTTCGCCAATGACTTGTTCCCGATGACGTTGATGGGCCTGTGTTCGCAGGTGCGCCGGGTCCGGGCGTCTGAACTTCTGGACTACACCAACTATGAAGGTGACTACGAGTTCGAGATGGGCATCGGCCGCGACCCAGAGTTCGCTCCGATGCTGCAGAACAGCGACATCCTCGTGTTCGCGTGGGGTGCCACCGTGCCGATGATCGCCCACGCCGCCGGCATTGAACTCGACGAGATCACCACCACCTGGGACAAATGGGTCACCCCGACCGATCGGACGACGGTCAAGGGCGTGATCCCCGCCGGCAAAGTGGCCGCGGTCCGATTCACCATCAACGGGGTATACCGCGGCGAAACCCGAATCCAACTCGAACATGTCAACCGGATCGGCCGCGACGCCGCACCGGACTGGCCGTCGGGTGACAAGGACGACGTCTACCGCGTTGATATCGAGGGCACGCCCAGTATCTTCCAGGAGACGGCGTTCCGATTCACAGACGGGTCCGGGCGCGATGCGGCCACCGCCGGTTGCCTGGCCACCGGCCTGCGCGCGCTCAATGCGGTGCCGGCCGTCAACGATCTGCCGCCGGGTTGGGTCACCGCGCTGGATCTGCCCCTGATCCCGGGTCGCGGCACCATCCGCTGAGGGTGCTCAGTTGCGTCTGCGGCGGTGCAGTAAAAGCCCGACGACGATGCCGACCACCAGCATGGCGCTGAGCAGTAGCCACATCGGTGACTCCACTGTGATCCAGAGCAGATGAATCATCTGCCGGTCCCGGTTCTGTCCGATGAACACCGCCGCCAGTGCGACCAGGGCGATCGCCGCCCAGTTGTGCAGCGCGAAGCGGGCGATCACTCCTCCGGCTGTTCTCGTGCTCTCGTCAGCGGCCATATCTGCCTCCCCGTATCGGCTCTCAAGATCAGACGGTAGCCGGTGGCGCACGGCGGTATGTTCGAGACCGGTCGGAACGCGTCCGCCGTGACCGCCGGGAGGCACCGTGGCACACACACCGACGACCCTGCTTGATCGGCTCGGCGCCCTGCGGGGACTGCTGACCATCAGCGACGAGGATTACACCGCCTACATGCGGTCCTATGGCGAACTGTTCGTCGACTCACCAGAGAACACCAAATCCGACTACGAGCAGGGCGTGCCACTGCGCGGATATCCGCAGGGCAGCAGCAATGAGCTGACCCAGCTGTACAAGGTCATTCATCTTCTGTGCACGCTCGGCTCAGTCGAGAAGATGTACATGCCACCGACCATCGACCCTGCGCAGTCGGTGTTGCAGAACCAGATCCTGTTCGAGCGGATTGTTGCCAACGACCTTCAGCTGAGCCCGGGAGAGAAGGTGCTTGAACTGGGCTGCGGGTGTGGGGCTATCGCCGAGCACATCGCGGAACTGACCGGGGCCGTCCCCTACGGCATCAACCTGGACCTGTCACAGATTGAGAAGGCCTGGCGGAACCCGACCCTGCCACGGGACAACTTTGCGGTGGGCGACTTCAATAAGACGCTGGAGTTCGACGATGCATCGTTCGATGCCGTGTACGCGATTCAGCCGATGACCTACGTCAGCGACCACGCTTTTACGTTCGCCGAAGTCTTCCGGATCCTCAAGCCGGGAGGGGTGTTCGTCATCAACGATGTTGCGGCACTCGCTGCCTACGACCGCGCTGACGACCATCAGCGAACGCTGATCCAGCACACGCGCGAACTGACGGTGTTCGGCGGGTTCTGGTACTACAAGTATTGGGAAGACATCTATCGTGACGCCGGCTTCGAGTTGATCTCGTCGGTAGGCCGGCCTGCCGTGGAGCTGATCAAGAAAGAAGTCGCGCTGTTCGACAAGTACGAGGCCGCGTTCAAAGTCCTCGCGAAGCTACGTGTCATCCCGAAGAAGACCAACGCGTTGATGCAGCGGATGAATGCGAACAGCATGTCCTACATCCGGGCCGAGGAGGAGGAACTGTTGACGCTCAATTGGCACTGCGTGGGACAGAAGCCGAGTTCGTGAAAGCCGTCAGTTGTACGCATGGAATCCTGTCCGTCGTCGACCTGCCGGACCCGCGTCCCGGTGAAGGTCAGTTGGTCCTGGATGTGCGCGCATGCGGGATCTGTGGCTCAGACCTGCACGCCAAAGACCACGCCGACCAACTCACCGATGTCATGGCCGAGATCGGCTACCGCGACTTCATGCGCGGCGACACCCCGACGGTGATGGGACACGAGTTCGCCGGTGTGATCGCCGAACGTGGACCAAAGACCCCGAAGGCGCTTAAGCGGGGGATGACGGTGGTGTCCTTCCCGCTGGTTCGTTCGCACGGTGCGGTGCAACTGACCGGACTGTCCCCGTTGGCGCCGGGCGCCTATGCCGAGCAGGTTCTGGTGGAGGCGTCACTGACCTTCCCGGTGCCCAACGGGTTGTCCGTCGATATGGCGGCCATGACCGAGCCGATGGCCGTGGCACTGCATGCGGTGCGTCGCAGTGAGATCAAGAGAGGCGATACCGCAATCGTCATCGGATGCGGACCGGTCGGATTGGCGGTGATCTGCCAACTCAAAGCCCGCGGAGTGGGCAGCGTCGTCGCCAGCGACCTCAGCGCGGGCCGCCGCGCGTTGGCACTTCGCTGCGGCGCCGACATCGTCGTGGACCCGGCGGTCGATTCGCCGTATGAGAAGGCGGCATCGAAAGGCGTCTTGACCAACATCCCCGACCTTTATGAACTTGCGCTCGGCACGATGGGCAAGCTGCGCAAGCTACCCGGCTGGTCGCACCTCTACCGCGCGGCGGATGCGGCCGGTGCGGCCGGGCCGAAGCGACCGGTGATCTTCGAATGCGTTGGCATACCGGGGATGATCGACGGTGTGCTGGCCGCGGCACCGCTGAGTTCGAGAGTCATCGTCGTCGGAGTGTGCATGGGTACCGATTCGATCCGGCCGACGATGGCCCTGAGCAAAGAGATCGACGTGCGCTTCGTCTTCGGCTACACCCCCCTGGAGTTCTACGACACCCTGCACATGCTGGCCGATGGAAAGCTCGACGCCTCGCCACTGCTCACCGGCAAGGTGGGACTCGGCGGCGTTACGGCGGCGTTCCAGGCTCTGGGTGATCCAGATCGGCACGCCAAGATCCTCATCGACCCGCGCAGCGCAGCCGAGGTACCGCAATGATCCGGGCTTATCGCCTTTACACCGGCGCGGACGGCGACTCCCATGTTGAGGTCGGCAGTGTCACCGGAGGCGAGGTCGTCGGGGCGCAATCGGTCATGTTCAAAGAGTCTCCTGCGCACGCGTCATTCGACTGGCACAACGACCCGAT
>CALQLM010000046.1 GCA_943331415.1 Bifidobacterium breve | reverse complement strand
CGATCTACCCGATCGCATTGCCGGTGATGGACGCGGCGAGTTCCAGCTCAGCCCAGCTTCTCGCCGAGGTCAGCCAGATCGTGAAATCCGTTCCCCACCAAGGGATCGGATATGGGTTGCTGCGTTATCTGCACGCCCCGACCGCCGCGGTGCTGGCGGCCGCAGGCGACGCGGATATCTACCTGTCCTACCTCGGCATGATCCCGGAGTGGCAGCAGGGAGACGGGCCCGTGCAGTTCGACAGCGATTCCGAACTGACGGTTCGCCAGACCCTGCCCGGCCTCGGCCATCCGCTGGAACTGCGGGCCTATCGGCACGGCGGCGTGCTGCACGTGGACTGGTGGTTCGACAGCCGGTCAGTGCCTGCCGAAACCGTCGCGGACCTCGCTGAGCACTTTCCGGCCACCCTGATGACGCTGATCGACGAAGCGATTGCGGGTGGTGGGGACAGCGACGACAGCGATGACGAGGACGAGGCGTTCGCCCTGATTGACCTGTCGGCAGCCGTTTCCGACGATGGCAAATAGGTAGTCAAAGCGATGGCAGAGTCCGGCAAGGGCGTTGATGTCGAGGGCATCGGTAAATCGTTCGGGTCAGTGGATGCGTTGCGGAACATCTCCTTCGATGTCGGCCGCGGCGAAGTCGTCGCACTGCTCGGCCCCAACGGCGCCGGTAAGACGACAACCGTGGAGATCCTGTCGACGTTGACCAAGCCGGACCGGGGCCGCGCCAGCGTGGCCGGCCATGACGTCGTCACCGACCCCGCTATGGTGCGTCGCTCGATCATGCTGACCGGTCAGCATGTGGCACTCGACGAGATGCTGACCGGGTACGAGAACCTGGTGATGTTCGGTCGGTTACAGGGACTCGGCAAGCCCGACGCCTGCGCCCGAGCCCGCGATCTGCTGCGGGAGTTCGATCTCGAACATGCCGCCGGACGGCGGGTCGGCACTTACTCGGGCGGTATGCGCCGTCGTGTGGACATTGCCTGCGGGTTGGTAGTTCGCCCCGAGGTGGTGTTCCTGGATGAGCCGACCACCGGGCTGGATCCGCGCAGCCGACAAGCGATCTGGGAGTTGGTCACCACCTTCAAGGCCGCCGGGATCGCCACGCTGTTGACCACCCAGTACCTTGAGGAGGCCGACGCGCTCAGCGACCGGATCATCGTGATCGACCACGGCAGCATCGTCGCCCAGGGAACCGCCGACGAACTCAAGGAACGCACCGGCGGCACCTTCTGCGAGATCGTGCCGCGCGATCCCGCTGACGTCCACGCCGTGGCCGACGCGTTAGGACCGCTGCTCCCGGAGTTCAGCCGGGCCGCTCTGACTCCGGAGTCGGACCGCGTGAGTCTGCCCGCCCCCGAGGGGCCGCGCACGTTGAGTGCCGCGCTGGCGCGGTTGAGCGCGGCGAACATCGAGCTGGCCGATATCGCGTTGCGCCGACCCTCTCTCGACGACGTGTTCCTGTCGCTGACCGGATCTCCGGTCGGTGACCGCGACGGAGAACATACATCCAGTGAGGTCCTGTCGTGACGGCACTCACGACGGCGCGACCGGTCCCGTCGAGTCGGCAGCAGTGGTGGGTGCTGACTTCCCGGCTGATTACGCCTTCCCTGCGCAACGGCGAGGTGGCGGTGGGCGTGGTTGTGTCGGTGGCTGCGACGGCGAGCCTTTATATCCCGTTGAATCGTCTGATGGACGGCCCTGACCTGAGGATGAGCAGCTACGCGCAGTACCTGTTGCCGCTGATCGTGTTGCAGGCCATCGCCTTTGCGTCGATCTCGACCGCTTTCCGGGCCGCGACCGACTCCGTTCAGGGGATCAACCGCCGCTTTCAGTCGTTGCCGATTGCGTCGCTGACGCCGTTGACGGCCCGAATCACCGCCAGCGTCTACCGCTGTGTGATCGGTCTGGTGGTGGCACTGGCATCCGGATACGTCATCGGCTTCCGGTTTCACCGTGGCCCGGTGTTCGCGCTGGGCTTCTTTCTGCTGACCTTGCTCACCGGCCTGGCGCTGGCACTGCTGGGCGACACCCTCGGCACGAAGTCACGCGACCCCGCGGCGACCGCTCAGTGGCTGCTGTTGCCGCAGCTCATCTTTGGGTTCCTGTCGGTGGGAATCCAGCCTCTGCAACGGTTTCCGGAGTGGATCCAGCCTGTCGTCGACAATCAGCCCATCTCCCGGCTGGTGTACGCGCTGCAGGCGCTGGCCGGCGACTCGGGTGACGCCGTCCCGCCGGTCACCTGGTCGGTGATCGGGCCCGCGCTGGGCTGGGTGTTCGGCATCATGGCAGTGACATTGCCGTGGGCGGTCGTGGTGTATCGGCGGAGAACCTGATGACGGTTCTGGATGCTGCGGCCGTCGGGACGACCTCGGCCGGTCAGGGCAGTCTGCTCGCGCAGACCGGGGTGCTCACCCGGCGGCTGTTGGTCAGGTCGGCCCGCACTCCCATGACCCTGGTCCACGCGGTGTTGCTGCCGGTGGCCTTCCTGCTCACCCTCAAGGTCGTCTTCGGCGACTCGATCACGGCGATCACCGGCGAGAACGCGCTGTACCGAAGCGTGCCACTGGTGGCACTGTTGGCGACGATGTCGGGCTCGACGACCGGGATGGTCGGAATCAATGCCGAGCGGCTCGACGGGTTCCTGGCCAGGATGTGGTCACTGCCCATCCATCGCGCCGCGGGACTGCTGGCCCGTCTGGGTGCGGAGACCGCACGGCTGCTCTTCACGACGCTGATCATCCTGGCGACCGGCTTCATCCTCGGATTCCGGTTCCACGCCGGGGTGGCGGCTGCACTGTTGTGGGTGGCCATCCCGGTGATGTTCGGCATCGCGTTCGCGGCGCTTGCCACCACGGTCGCGCTGTACTGGCCCAAGACCGTGATGGTGGAGGCGATGCAGCCGGTGATCATCCTGGGTTCCACGTTCTGCACCGGCTTCGTGCCGGTGGACCGGTACCCGGACTGGGTCCAGCCGGTGGTCCGGTACCAGCCGATGTCCCCGGCCGTGGATGCGATGCGCGGACTGTCGGTGGGTGGACCGGTGTTCTCGCCGATGATCAGCACACTGATCTGGTGTGCGGCGATCTTCGCGGTCTGTCTGCTGCCGCTGGTTGTGGGCTACCGCCGGGCCAGCACGAGCCGATAGCCGTCGTGCTCTGACCATTCGTCGAAGGGAAGGTTAACCACAGTGTTTGGCTCAACGCCGATCCGCTACCTGTCGCCCAGTGAGGAGTTCTACGCGAAATCCGGGAGCTTCGTCAGTCTCACCGTCACTCTGCGCGGTCCGGTGGACGTGGGCGCGATGGCGGATGCTTTCGAGACGCTGTTGCGAGTACACCCTGTCCATGCCGGTCATCTCGAGCAGAGCGCCGACGGCAGGCACCAGGTTGTGGTCGACGAATACGAGCATGAAGGGATGTGGCTCGAGAAGATCGACGACACGTCCACCGGGCGGCTGCCGAAGCAGTCCGAGGCACTGGTCAACCTGCGACTCAGAACAGGCGAGGAGCTGTCCGAACTCACCCTTTTCGCAAACCATGCGCTGTCCGACGCGCACCACGCGTTTGCGCTGCTGGATAAGCTTTTCGGCTGGTATACCGACATCGTCGCCGGCACCGGCGTCGGGCCGGTCACGACTGAGCCCGTTCCGGAGTCGTTGGAGGCAGTACTTGCCGAGCGTGGCATCGTCAAACTTCAGCGGTTTGGCCTGGAGCGCTTCCTGCCGGCGATGTTCGCTTACGAGCTGCCGCCCTCCAGGCGGAACGCCGGACGGGTTGGTGCCCAGTCGGTTCTGGTGCCGTCGGCCTGCTGTCGACTCTCCCAACAGGAGACCCAAGCCCTGGCCGGCATCTGTGCCGATCGACGGGTCAGTCTCAACTCCCTGACCGCCGCTTCGATCCTGCTGGCCGAGTGGAAGATTCGCCAGACCCCACACCTTCCGATCCCCTACATCTACCCGGTCGATCTTCGCTTCCGCCTAACCCCGCCGGTCGGTGCTACCGAGGCCACCAACCCGGTGGGGGTAGCGATGTACCTGGCCGAGATCCATTCGGGCACCGACATCTTGGACTTGGCCCGCGACATCGTTGAGGCGTTCCGTGCTGATCTGGCTGAAGGCGTGATCCAACAGTCGTTTCTGCACTTCGGCCTCGACTACCATGGCAATCCGCCCGGACTGCCCGACGTCGTGATGGCCACGGACGGCGGGAAACTGCCCCCTCTGCGAACTCCGCCCGATCTGGTGGTCGAGCAGTACGCGCTCGATTTGCTGTTCGCGTCGACATCGGCGGGAGTCGACATGTATTCGGTCGGTACGTTTGGTGGCCGTCTGATGGTCACCTACCACAGCCAAGGACCCGAACCCGAACGGTATGTCGCCGAGATCCATAAGATCCTGGCCGGCGTACCGTCCCGATACGAGCCGGTGACCGACTAGCGGAATTCCGCTACACCGCGGCGGAAGCTGTTCCAGCGTCACCGATCACAGTGAGCAGTTCATCCAGGCCCGTCGCCAGACCGTCGGCTAGCTCCGACAGTGCGGGTATCACACCCGGCGTGGAGATCAGCCCGATGTGCAGTATGCCGTTCACCGACCACAACGTGAAGTTGATGCCAGCACCGAGCAGCACCGGCCCGAACGGGTACATCGCCGAGACCCTGGCGCCCAGGAAGTAGTGGGCCGGATCCGGGCCCGGCACGTTGGACAGGATGACGTTGTAATTCGGGCGGTACTGGGTCAGCCGGGCGTAAATCCGCTTCGCCATGCCGAGCAGAACCGATCCGATGACCTCGCCGAAGTCCTGCAGCAGCATCGGGTTGATCGCTGAAACCTGTTCCTTGGCGTATGCGTTCGCCGTCGCAACGGCTCTGAGGCGGGCCACTGGATCTGCGATCTGGGTCTGCAACGCGACGAGCATGCCTGAGACTTGATTGCGTGCGGTGCGATCGGACATCCCGTGCACCGATACCGGCTCCAGAGCCACCAGGGAGGACGTGGGCAATTCGCCGCGGTCGAGCAGGAACTGGCGCATCACCCCGCCCACCAGGGTCATCACCACGTCGTTCACCTTGACCCCGTAATGGTCCTTGACCCTTTTGACCTCATTCAGATCGAGTCGGGCGAACGCGACAGAGCGCTGGGCGTTGAACTTGGCGTTCAGTACCGTGCGTGGGGCCGTGAACGGGGCTGCCATGGCGCGGCCGGCGGATGCCCGTCGGATGGCATCGATGACGGCGCGCGCGGCCGCGGGCAGTACCCGGGCCACCAGGTACACCGGCCGGTTCGCGAATCGGGCCAGACCGTCGATTGCCTCCCGCAGTGGGCCGATCGACGCCGGCGCCTCGACCGAGGCCGACGGCGGCGGTACGGGTTCGGAACTAAACAGTCGCGACACCAGGTTTGCATAGGTCACGCCGTCCGCCGCGGCGTGGTGAACCTTGAGCAGTACGGCCAGCCGCCCGGTCCCGAGAGACTCATCAAGTCCTTCGATGACCCACATCTCCCACAGTGGCTGGCCGCGATCCAACGGCAACCCGGCTAGCCGGCCGCAGACCTCGGTCAGCTCCGTCCGGGTGCCGGGAGCGGGCACGGTGATCCGGTGCAGATGCCGGTCGATATCGAACTCGTCGTCCCGGACCCACACCGGATGGCCGATGGTCAGCGGGCGGGCCGAGAGCTTCTCCCGGAACTCCGGGAGCGCCCGGATCCGCTCCGCGAACGCGTCCCGCAGACGGTCAAATCGGTAGCCGCCGGGAATCGTCGTCGTATCCAACTCCAATACCGAAAACACTTGCATTGGCTGCGTTGCGGTTTCGAGGGAGAGGAAGCTGGCGTCGATTCCGCTGACTCGCTGCGGATGCTGCACATCTGCAATGATACCGGCCCGCCGCAGGAAGTTACGATTGCGCTCGTGGATGGACTCGTGGATGGAACCCGGCGAATGGTGACCCTGATCACCGGGGCTTCGACCGGTATCGGCGCCGAGTTCGCCCGGCAATTCGCCGCGCGGGGCCACGACCTCATCGTGGTCGCTCGCAGTGCCGACAAGCTCGACCAGCTCGCCGCGCAGCTGAGGGAGGCCCACGGCGTGGAGGTCACCGTCGTCCCGATGGACCTCTCGGTGCCCAACGCTGCCGGTGAACTGTGGCAGCGGACCAACAGTCTGGGTCTGGAGATCACGGTGTTGGTCAACAATGCCGGCTTCGGAACACACAACGACGTCGCCGACGCGGACCCGGAACGCCTTGAGGAAGAGGTCCGGCTCAATTGCCTGACGCTGGTCGGCACGACCGCGCGCTACCTGCCGCAGATGCGGGCCAGGGGGGCGGGGGCGGTCATCAACATCGCCTCTACCGCAGCATTCCAGCCGTTGCCGAAAATGGCCGTCTACGGCGCGACGAAGGCCTTCGTGCTGTCCTTCACCGAGGCGGTCTGGGCCGAGGAGCGCAAGAACGGAATCCGGGTCCTCGCGGTGTGCCCCGGACTGACCGACACACCGTTCTTCGAACTGGCCGGTGAGGGCGCGGCCGTGGCCGCGTCGGGCGTGGCTGCGAAGGCTTTCACCCGCACGCCGGAGCAGGTCGTCGAACATACGATTCGGGCACTGTCGGGCCGCAAACCCAGCTTCGTCGACGGCATTGCCAATGCATTCGTTGCGCGCGGGCTGAACCGGGTGTTGCCGAAGCGGTTGGTGGTCGCTATATCCGGGCGGTTGCTGGGCGGTTGAGGTCAGGCTTCGGACGTCTGCGTCTCGCTCGATCATCCTGTGGAACCACCGCCGGTGCCGCGTTCGTACAGCCCGGGTGGCTTATGCGCCCTCGGGAAAGTGCGAACCTCCGATTCACCCGTACCATCGAGGTTCACGAAGCTCTCTGAGGAGAACGAAGCCCGGCGACGGCTTGCTGGCCGAGCGAGGATATTGCGGTGACCACTCATCCCGACCCGGAATTACCGGCCCCACTGCCCGCTGTCGCGTCGCCACGCATCCCGTCGGGCACCCGACGCGAACTAGGTCTTTTCGGGTGGATGTTCTGCAAACTGGCCGCCCGCGTCTGGGGGGTGCCCGAATTCCATCTATTCACTGCACTGGCTCAGCACAAGCGGCTGTTCTGGTCGTGGCTGCCGTTCAGCGGTGTGCTGCTCTATCGCGGACGGCTGCCCAAACCGGACACTGAGGTTGCCATCTTGCGGGTCGGACACCTGCGCGGCTGCGCGTACGAGCTTCAGCAGCACCGCCGACTCGCCCTTCGGCGCGGAGTCGACGAGACCACGCAGGCCGAAGTCTTCGCCTGGCCGAACGAGGGCGGGCTCTCCGAACGGATGCGGGCACTGCTCACCGGAGTCGACGAACTCGTCATCAACCGGACAGTGACTGAGCAGACTTGGCAACTGCTCGGCCAATATCTGGACCGGCCCCAGTTGATCGAATTCGTGATACTGGTGGGCCAGTACGATGCGCTGGCGATGACGCTCACCACCTTCGGTGTCCCGCTGGACTGACCGG
>CALQLM010000045.1 GCA_943331415.1 Bifidobacterium breve | reverse complement strand
GGCAGGTCGGGCACCAAACCATGTCTCACAACTTTCAAACTAGCTTGAAAGCTGCCTTTCCTGCACACCCGCGGGAGTGCGATTTGGTCACCGTCATCGGGCGGTCAGTTTTTGGTGAACTCCTCGCCGGTCTCGGGATTCAGAGCCGTCTCGCCCGGGGGCAGGTTTGACAGGTCGGGCGCGATCACGGTGGGCATATCGCCGGAATCAGGTAGGCCGAACATCGGCTCGACGGCAGTCGCGGGCACCAGCACCAGGTCGGCGCTGGAGCGCCGGGACAGCGTGAGGCCCCGGAAGTAATCCGGTGCGCTGATCCACTGGATGACCATCAGGACCACGCCGAGGGCAAGTGCGCCGATGCCCACGACGGCAACCGCGCCGAAGCCCAAGATGGTGACGTTATTGCCGTCGTCATCGGTCAGCCAGTCCGGCTTGGCGTATTGGATGAGCCCGTAGACGAATATCGCCGTCAGGATCAGCGCGCCGAGCAGTGGCACGATTCCCCGCATCATGAAGTCACGCGCCGAACGGTTTAGTTCCTTGCGGTAGAACCATGCGCAGGCGAAACCGGTGAGGCCGTAGTAGAAAGCGATCATCAACCCCACCGAGCCGATCAGCGCGGTCAGCAGGTTGGGGCTGATCAGGGTGAACAACAGGTAGAACAAAATCGACACCGCGCCCATGGCGAGCGTCGAGGTGGTGGGTGTCAGGTAGTTGCGGTGGATCTTGGCGAACGAACCCGGCAGCGCCTTGTAGACGCCCATCGACAGTGTGGTGCGTGCGGTCGGCAGGATCGTGGTCTGGGTGGACGCCGACGCCGAGGTCAGGATTGATGCGGCCAGCAGCAGCAGGCCGATCTTGCCGAGCAGACTGTCGCCGAACAGGTCCTGGCCGACTGCGGCGAACACGTCGGCGGCGTTGTCCTGGTTGCCCAGGCCGACGCCTTCGTCGCCCACACCGGCGAAGGCGATAACCGATACCGACACCAGCGCATAGGTGGCCAGCAGCAGGAAGGTGGAGATGACGGCGGCTCGCCCGGGAGTGCGACCGGGATCGTCGGACTCCTCGTTACACGCCACCGCGGTATCCCAGCCCCAGTAGATGAAGAGGGCTGTGAGCAAGGCCGGGGCGATCACCGTGGAGAAGTCCAACCCGGCCGGCCAGAACCAGTCCAGCGAGGGCTTGATCGAGTACGTCTCGGCGGTGTTGGTGTAGACCTTGAACAGCGCGACCACCGCGAAGGCAATCAGAATGACCATTTCGATGCCGAGCAGGCCGTACTGCAGGCGGGCCGACACCTCGATGCCCCGGTAGCAGATGTAGGTCATGACGATGATCCAGATGACGCCGGCCACCGTCGACCATGTCGTGCTGTTGGCCAGTTCGGACGCCGAACTCCAGCCCAATTCGCCAACGAAGGTGAACGAGTAGGAGCCCGCTATCTGGGCGAGGTTGGCCATCACGATGACGTCGGCGGCGATGATGCCCCAGCCGCCCATCCAGCCGACCAGGGGGCCGAACGCGCGGGATGCCCAGGTGAAGGTGGTGCCGCAGTCCGGTTCGGCTTTGTTGAGTTCCTGGTAGGCCACCGCGATCATCCACATCGGGATGAAGGCCAGCAGGATGATGGCGGGCGCTTTCACCCCGGCCAACAGTGCGCCACCGCTGGCGACGATCAGACCGAGGCTGGCCGCCAGCGAGTAGGCCGGCGCTGTGGAGGCCATCCCGACGACGATGCTGGAGACCAAGCCCAGCGCGCCGCCCTTGAGGCCTTTGCTGTCTACCGACCCGGTACCGCCCACCGGTTCAACTGCCAGTTCGCCTTTGCTCATTCGGCAGACGTTACGGTTCTGGGCGCTGTGCCGCGCGTCGAACCAGCGAATTGCCTGCCAGTGTGGGCTAGCGAGCGAACATCAGCGCGCGCTTGACCTCTTGGATCGCTTTGGTGACCTCGATACCGCGCGGGCAGGCCTCGGTGCAGTTGAAGGTGGTCCGGCAACGCCAGACGCCGTTGGCCTCATTGAGGATCTCGAGCCGTTCGGCCGCACCCTCGTCGCGGCTGTCGAAGATGAATCGGTGGGCATTGACGATCGCCGCCGGACCGAAATAGCTGCCCTCGTTCCAGAAGACCGGGCAACTGGTGGTGCAGCAGGCGCACAGGATGCACTTGGTGGTGTCGTCATAGCGGGCCCGGTCGGTCGGACTCTGGATGCGTTCGCGGGTGGGGGCGTTGCCGGTGGTCATCAGATACGGCTTCACCGCGCGGTAGGCGTCGAAGAAGGGTTCCATATCGACGACCAGATCCTTCTCCACGGCAAGGCCGCGAATCGGTTCGACGGTGATGGTCAATGGCTTTTCGGGGTTCTTGGGCAGCATGTCCCGCATCAGCACCTTGCATGCCAGCCGATTGACGCCGTTGATGCGCATCGCGTCCGATCCGCACACTCCGTGCGCGCAGGACCGGCGCATCGTCAGCGTTCCATCCAGATAGCTCTTCACGTAGATCAGCAGGTTCAACAGCCGGTCGGTGGGCAGGCACGGCACGCGGAAGCTCTGCCAGCCACCTGACTCGGCGTAGGCATCGGGGTCCTCGGGATTGAAGCGTGCGATCTTCAGCGTCACCATGACCGCGCCGGGTGGGACGGGCGGCAGCGGCGGGTCGCCGGCTTCTGCCTTCTCAATGACTGCAGTCATCAGTACTTCCGCTCCATCGGTTCGTAGCGGGTCTGCACGACCGGCTTGTAGTCCAGCCGGACGTCGGACAGCAGGTCCCGGCCTTCCTTGTAGGCCATGGTGTGGCGCATGTAGTTGGTGTCGTCCCGGTGGGGATAGTCCTCGCGGGCATGGCCGCCGCGGGTTTCCTTGCGGTTGAGCGCACTGGCCACGGTGACCTCAGCGAGCTCCAGCAGGAAGCCCAGTTCGATGGCCTCCAGCAGATCGCTGTTATAACGCTTGCCCTTGTCGTGCACCGTGATCCGCGAATAGCGCTCCTTGAGTGCATGGATATCGGTCAGGGCCTGCTTGAGTGTCTCCTCGGTGCGGAACACCGCGGCATTGTTATCCATCGACTGCTGCAACTCGCTGCGGATATCGGCCACCCGCTCATTGCCGTGCTCGGAGAGAATGCCGGAGATCCAGTCGACCACCATCCCGGCCGGATTCTCCGGCATCTCGACGCGGGGGTTCCCGGCCGCGTAATAAGCGGCGGCCAGACCGGCGCGACGACCGAACACATTGATGTCGAGCAGCGAGTTGGTGCCCAGTCGGTTGGCGCCGTGCACGGAGACGCATGCGCATTCGCCGGCGGCGTAGAGGCCCGGGACCGGGTTCGTGTTATCGCGCAGCACCTGTCCGATCACGGTGGTGGGAATGCCGCCCATTACGTAGTGACACGTGGGGTAGACCGGCACCAGTTCGGTGACGGGGTCCACGCCGAGGTAGGTGCGGGCGAACTCGGTGATATCGGGCAACTTGGCTTCCAGCACATCGGCGCCGAGGTGTCGGACGTCGATGTAGACGTAATCCTTGTGCGGTCCGGCACCGCGGCCTTCGAGCACCTCCAGCACCATCGACCGCGCGACGATATCGCGCGGCGCAAGGTCGACGATCGTCGGCGCGTAGCGCTCCATGAACCGCTCGCCCTCGCCGTTGAGCAGTCGGCCGCCCTCGCCGCGCACCGCCTCGGAGATGAGGATTCCCAGGCCCGCCAGACCGGTGGGATGGAACTGGTGGAATTCCATGTCCTCCAGGGGAAGTCCCTTGCGGAAGACGATGCCCAGGCCGTCACCGGTCAGGGTATGGGCATTGGAGGTGGTCTTGAACATCCGGCCCGATCCGCCGGTCGCCAGCACGATCGCCTTGGCGTGGAAGATGTGGATATCACCGGTGGCGAGTTCGTAGGCCACCACCCCGGTGGCGACCGGGCCGCGCGGGGTCTCGGTCAACACCAGGTCGAGGGCGTAGAACTCGTTGAAGAACTCGACGTCGTGCTTGACGCAGTTTTGGTACAGCGTCTGCAGGATCATGTGGCCGGTGCGGTCGGCGGCGTAGCAGGCCCGGCGCACCGGGGCCTTGCCGTGGTCGCGGGTGTGCCCGCCGAAGCGGCGCTGGTCGATCCGGCCCTCCGGGGTGCGGTTGAACGGCATGCCCATCTTCTCGAGATCCAGCACCGCGTCGATGGCTTCCTTGCACATGATCTCGACGGCGTCCTGGTCGGCGAGGTAGTCGCCGCCCTTGACGGTGTCGAAGGTGTGCCATTCCCAGTTGTCCTCTTCGACGTTGGCCAGCGCCGCGCACATCCCGCCCTGAGCCGCACCGGTGTGGCTGCGAGTCGGGTACAGCTTGGTCAGGACAGCGGTACGCACCCGCGGTCCGGCCTCCACGGCGGCCCGCATCCCGGCGCCACCGGCGCCGACGATGAGGACGTCGTATTTGTGCTCCTGGATCATCAGAGTTTCCCTAGGTGATGTTGGGGTCGAAGGTCAACAGGGTGTAAGTGCCGACGACGAGAACGATGACCATCGACGTCGCCAGCATGGAGTTCAACCAGAAGCGGGTGGAGTCCTTGCGGGCGTAGTCGGCGATGATCGTGCGAAGGCCGTTGCCGCCGTGCAATTGGGCCAGCCACAACATCGACAGATCCCAGATCTGCCAGAACGGCGAGGCCCAGCGTTGCGCGACGTAGTTGAAGTCGACTCGGTAGACGCCGTTCTCCCAGATCAGTCCGATGAACAGATGTCCCAGGACCAGGAAGATCAGCACCACTCCGGAGAACCGCATGAACAGCCACGCGTACTTCTCGAAGTTGGGCATGGCGTTGTTGCGCCGCGGTGAACGCGGATTGTCCAGGCTGGCGGGACGGTCGTGGTCGCGTTCCCGGATGGGTGCCGGCGGGCCGAGCCGTCCTTCGGAGGTGGCGGTCATAGGAATCGCTCCGCCATGTGCGAGCCGATCACGACGAGGGCCGGGATCATGACGAGCAGCCAGATCGCGGCCACCCCCCACAGCATCTGGCGCTGATAGCGCGGGCCCTGCCCCCAGAAGTCGACCAGGATCACCCGCACTCCGTTGAGAGCGTGGTAGAGCACCGAGGCGACCAGCCCGATTTCCATCAGGCCGATAATCGGCGTCTTGTAGGTCTCGACCACCTCGTTATAGGCCTGCGGGCTGACCCGGACCAGCGCGGTGTCGAGGACGTGGACGAACAGGAAGAAGAAGATCGTGGCGCCGGTGATGCGGTGCAGCACCCACGACCACATGCCGGGATCGCCTCGGTAGAACGTCCGCCGTCGCGGTGGCTTGACCCGGGGGCCGGGAAGTGCCGTTGTCGCCATGTTAAGGACTGTATCGCTGAGACCTCAACCAAGTGAATGACGTGGAGATTACGTCTGGTGTGGAGAAGATCTCACTTGCACAATGGGCACTATGGGAATGTCCTGATGACCACACCGCTGACCCTCGAGATGATCGGCCAGGCGCCCAAGGCGCTGCTGCACGACCATCTCGACGGGGGACTACGGCCCGGGACCATCGTCGACCTCGCCGGCCAGATCGGCTACCAGGGTTTGCCGAGCACCGATGCCGCGGAGCTGACGGCCTGGTTCCGCACCGCGGCGCACAGCGGTTCGCTGGTGCGCTACCTGGAACCGTTCGCCCATACCGTCGCGGTGATGCAGACCCCGGAGGCGTTGCACCGGGTGGCCGTGGAATGCGTGGAGGATCTCGCCGCCGACAATGTCGTCTACGCGGAGATCCGGTTCGCGCCCGAGTTGCACCTGGGTGGCGGCTTGTCGCTCGACGAGGTGGTCGAGGCGGTGCTGGCCGGATTCGCCGACGGCGAGAAGTCCGCGGCGGCCGGCGGCAGGACGATCGTGGTGCGGTGCCTGGTGACCGCGATGCGTCATGCCGCGCGGTCGCGGGCGATCGCCGAACTGGCAATCCGCTACCGGGACGCCGGCGTAGTCGGCTTTGATATCGCCGGTGCCGAGGCCGGCTTTCCGCCGTCACGCCATCTGGATGCATTCGAATACATGCGAGCCAACAATGCCCGCTTCACGATTCACGCCGGCGAGGCGTTTGGGTTGCCGTCCATCCACGAGGCCATTGCGTTCTGCGGGGCCGACCGGCTCGGGCACGGGGTGCGCATCGTCGACGATATTGAGGTACTGCCGGACGGTGCCGCGGTGCTGGGCCGGGTAGCGGGGATTATTCGGGACAAGCGGATTCCGCTCGAGATGTGCCCGAGTTCCAATGTGCAGACCGGCGCGGTGGCCGCCATTGCGGATCACCCCTTCGACCTGTTGGCACGCCTGCGTTTCCGGGTGACGGTCAACACCGACAACAGGCTGATGAGTGACACCACCATGAGCCGCGAAATGTTCTTGCTGGCAGAGACTTTCGGCTATGGGTGGAGTGATCTGGAGCGATTCACCATCAATGCCATGAAGTCGGCGTTCATCCACTTCGACGAACGGCTGGCCATCATCGACGAGGTGATCAAACCGCGATACGCGGTGTTGGTGGGCTAGCGCGCTCCGCGGCGATCCGGCTGGCTCGGTTTCGCGCGCGCGTGGTCTTCCGCAACGGCATCATCGCGGTGCGCTGGGGATGGTCGGGTGCGGCTGCGGCGGGTGCGGGTAACTCACCGGTGGGCGCGATCAGAGTGGGAAACAGCGAGGCGCTGCCGGGGGTGGTGACGTAGGTCTGGCCGTTCGGCAGCGTCCAGATGACCGTGCCGTCAGGCTGCTGGTGATCCTGCCAGCCCCAGAAAGTCTTCAATAAATGATGAAGACGGCATAGGCACTTGAGGTTGGACGCGTGGGTGGCACCACGGGGATAGGGAATCGTGTGGTCCAGATCGCAGTGCATTGCGGCACGGCTGCACCCCGGTGCCCGGCAGGTGAGGTCGCGGGCCCGAACGAAGTCGGCCAGCGCGCGGGAGGGCCGGTAACCGGCCTCGGCCACCGTGTCGGCGGGAACGACGAGCGGGCGTAGCTTCGCCTGTGCCGCAACATCACGCAACAACTCCGCCGTGATCATGGTGTTGGAGCCGATGAGGTGACCCGGCTCATCCGACTCGCCACTGAGCGTCTCCTGTTTGGCCACGATGTGGATCACGACGCCCGAAGCCACGGCCCCGGTCGCGGAGCATTCCGCGCTGCCACAGCGGCACATCAACCGCTCGGCTCCGGCGGCCAGAGCTCCCATCGCGTCGGCACGACGTTGGGCGAGTGTCCGCGGATCGCCCTCGCACGTCGTCGCAGCGAGTGCATCGAGCCGCTTGTCCAGAACTTCGGCATCGGCGGCGAACAGCCGACCGGACATATCGGCGGTTCCGTCCTGGGCGTCCCAGAAGGTCACCTGGCGGTCGCGGGCGCGCTCATTGATCCGGCGCACCGCGTCGGGATCCTGCCCCGCGATGATCTGATCGATTTCGCGGATCAGTCGGCCCCGGCCCATCGAGGACCACCTGGCCGCCCACGCCGCAATCCGCGCGTCGACCTCCGCCATGGCGGCCTCGTCGGTGATCAGTTCGGTCCGATAAGCGACGGTCGAGAACATCGC
>CALQLM010000044.1 GCA_943331415.1 Bifidobacterium breve | reverse complement strand
GAAGGACTGAATCAGACACCAGTACTGAACGAAGTGAAGGACTGAATCAGTTGAATGAATCGCCACAGGCGCATGAGCCGGTGGCGTTCGGGTTGTCGATCGTGAAGCCCTGCTTCTCGATGGTGTCGACGAAGTCGATCGAAGCACCTTGCACATACGGCGCGCTCATCCGGTCGACGGTCAACTTCACACCGCCGAAATCAGCATGCAGATCACCGTCGAGACCACGGTCGTCGAAGAACAGGTTGTAACGCAGGCCGGAGCAGCCGCCGGGCTGCACGGAGATGCGAAGAGCCAAGTCGTCGCGGCCCTCCTGGTCCAGCAGTGCCTTGGCTTTGGCGGCGGCGGCCTCAGTCATGATCACGCCGTGGGTCTCCGTCGAGGTGGCCGACTCGCCGGACGTGGCCGCGGCGGACATGGTCTCGTCGGTCTTGGTCTGGTCGGACACAGACATAATTTCTCCCTTATGCACATTCCTGGGGCGGGGTTCGATGGAACTCCTACTTCGACAACGGTACCTGGTGTAGCTGCTATTCCCGAGACAGTGCGGCCGCGGTGCGCTCAGCCAGGCCAACCAGCTGCCGGGAGGCGTCGTCGAGGGCCGCGCGAACCGACCCGGCGTAGTCGGCCAGAGCATGCGCCGCGGCGATGCCGGCGGCCTGAAGTTCCGCCGGCGCCAGTTCGACCTGGCCCGCCAGCACCAGCACCGGGATGCCATACGGCCTGGTGGCCGTTGCCAGCGCACCAACGACCTTGCCGTGCAGAGACTGCTCATCGAGTCGGCCCTCACCAGTCACAATCAGGTCTGCCTGGGCGATCTGATCAGTTGTGCCGGTATGGCCGGCAACCAGCCGCGCCCCCGATTCTCGGCGGGCGCCCAGCGCCAACAGTGCCGCGCCGAGTCCCCCCGCAGCCCCGGCGCCCGGGGTCGTGCTCACCGCGTGCCCGGCAGCAGCGTCAAGTTCGGTAGCCCATCCCGTCAGCCTCTCCTCCAACAGCAGAACAGTGGGCGGGTCGGCCCCCTTCTGGGGGCCGAATACCCGTGCCGCTCCGGTGGGTCCGAGCAGGGGATGCTCGACATCGGTCGCGACGATCAGGTTCACCTCGGCCAGCCTGCGGCCGGCCGCCTGCAGTCCGCCGAGGGCCTCCACCATGCCGCGGCCACCATCGGTGCAGCCGCTGCCGCCCAGGCCCACCACGAGCGTGCGTGCGTCGCAGCGCAGCGCCTCGTCGATCAGCTGTCCGACGCCCCTGCTGTGTGCGGCCACCGCGGTGTCCACGGTGGGCGCACCACCCAGCAGTGCCAGCCCGCAGGCCTGAGCGCACTCGACGTAGGCCGTGGATGTGGCGGGGTCGAGTACCCACTTCGCGTCGACATCGGCGTCTAGGGGGCCCCGGACCTGCGCGCGCCGCACCTGCATTCCCGGGTATGCCGCGGCAATCACGTCGACGAATCCCGGTCCGCCGTCGGACTGCGGTGCCACGATCAGGGTGTCGTCGGGGCGCGCCCGACGCCAGCCTTCAGCGATCGCCTGCGCGGCCTCTACCGCGGTGAGGCTGTCACCGAAGCAGTCCGGGGCGATCAACACCCGCGCGGCACCCCGCGAGCTGGTCATTCCAGCAGGGTAAGGCCCGGCTTCGGCCACCGCATACCCGGCGCGAACAGCGGCGAAGTAACCTGTCAGGCGTGAAGCTGCTGGGCCGACGCAAGGATGACGACGCCGACGGTGCACCGGAGGCTGAGTCCGCGCCTGGGCCGGAGTCCACGGCGCCGGCCAACGCCACCGCCCCGAAAGGCCGGCCGACACCGAAGCGCAACGAGAGCACGAAGCGCCGGGGCCCGGTGGCACCCGCTCCCACCACCGCCGCTGAGGCGCGCAAACGCCGCAAAGAACTGCGAAGCACGATGTCCAAAGAAGAGCGGAAAGCGGAGAAGCTGCAGCGCCGTGCCGCGATGGGACAGCGCCGCGAGCGGATGATGGCCGGCGAAGAGGCCTATCTGCTACCTCGTGACCAGGGACCGGTGCGTCGATACGTCCGCGACCTCGTGGACTCCCGGCGCAACGTGCTCGGCTTATTCATGCCCTCGGCGCTCTTACTGCTCTTCATCATGCTGGCACTGCCCAAGGTTCAGATTCTCATCTCACCGGCGATGCTGCTGTTGATGGTGCTTATGGCAATCGACGCGCTGTTCTTGGCCCGCAAGGTCAACAAAGCCGTCGATGCCAAGTTCCCCGACAACACCGAAACCCATTTCAAACTCGGGTTGTATGCGGCCAGTCGAGCCTCCCAGATGCGACGGATGCGGGCACCGCGGCCTGCTGTCTCGCTCGGCACCAAGGTCGTTTGAGCCCCGCGCCGTGCGAACCCTGGTGCTGGGCGGGATTCGGTCGGGTAAATCGCACTGGGCCGAGTTGACCCTGGCCCGGGAGACACAGGCCCGGGAGACATCCGTGCGTTATATCGCAACCGGGTCCACAACGGACTCCGGTGCCGACTGGGAACGACGAATCGCGGTGCACCGGCAGCGGCGGCCATCGGATTGGACGACAATCGAAAGTGCTGACGTGGCAACCCAATTGCGCACTGGACCCGATGCCCCAGTGCTCGTCGACGATCTCGGCGGTTGGCTCACCGCGACGCTTGATTGTCGCGGCTGGGCAGATGAACCGATCACCGAGGACGTCGATCAGCTGGTAGCAGCCGTCGGCTCCTTCAAATCACCACTTGTCCTGGTGAGTCCGGAAGTGGGCTTAACGGTGATACCTCCGACAGCGGCGGGCCGCCGGTTTGCCGACGAACTGGGTGTGGTGAACCAGCGAATCGCCGAATGCTGCGAGAGGGTGGTGCTGGTGATCGCCGGCCAGCCACTCTGGGTCAAGCCCCCGCTGACGGCATCGAACTGATGGAGTTCGCCGAGATTGCACCGCCGGATGGACGGGCTGGCGCGGCGGCACGTCGCCGCCAGGACCTACTGACCAAGCCACAGGGCGCGCTGGGCCGGCTGGAAGATCTTGCCGTCTGGGTTGCGTCGTGCCAAGGTAACTGTCCCCCACGGCAATTCGACCGCGCCCGCATCGTTGTGTTCGCCGGCGACCACGGCGTCACCACCGAGGGCGTGTCGGCGTACCCATCGGAGGTCACTGCCCAGATGGTGGCCAACATCGAGGCCGGTGGCGCGGCGATCAATGTGCTTGCCGCGGTCTGCGGAGCCACGGTGCGGGTGGTGGACATCGCGGTGGATCGCGATACCGCACCCAACGACGCAGTCGCGTCGCATAAGGTGCGTCGCTCCAGTGGGAACATCGCCGTCGAAGACGCACTGCACCCCGACGAAGCGACAGCAGCCATCGAAGCCGGCCGGCGGATCGCCGACGAGGAGGTCGATGCCGGAGCGGATCTTCTGATCGCCGGCGACATGGGGATCGGCAACACCACCGCCGCAACCGCTCTGATCGCCGCATTGACAGGTACCGAACCGGTAGCCGCCGTGGGCCGGGGCACCGGTATCGACGACGCCGCCTGGTCACGTAAGACTGCGGCCGTGCGCGATGCGCTGTACCGGACCGGCGATCGGCGATCGGATCCGGTCGCGCTGCTGGCGGCCTGCGGTGGTGCCGACCTGGCGGCGATTGCCGGATTCTGCGCCCAGGCGGCGATTCGACGCACACCGGTGCTGCTGGATGGACTCGTTGTGACGGCCTCGGCTCTGGTGGCCGAACGGCTGGCACCGGGCGCACGCGCCTGGTGGCAGGCCGGGCACCGCTCCCCCGAACCTGCGCACGGACTCGCTCTGGCCGAGCTCAGACTGGAGCCGATCGTCGATTTCGGAATGCGCCTGGGCGAAGGCACCGGCGCCGCGTTGTCGCTGCCGATCGTGACGGCCGCGGTGTCGTTGTTGTCCTCGATGGCCACCTTCACCGAGGCCGGAGTATCCGAGCGTGGCGGGCCGGAGCCCGCATGATCACCCAATTGGCAAGCGCTTTCGCATTCGGGACAGTCGCACCAGTCCGAAGCGATATCGGTCCCGGCCGGGCCACCGTGGGTGCATTGCCGGTGGTCGGATTCGCCCTCGGACTGGTAGCGGCGGCAACGCTGTGGGCGGGCTCATGGGCCTTCGGCGCACACAGCTTGCTAACCGGAGTGCTCGTCGTCGCCGTTCTTCTCCTGCTGACGCGCGGCCTGCATATCGACGGCCTTGCCGACACCGTGGACGGCCTGGGCTGTTACGGATCACCCGAGCATGCGCTGCGAGTGATGCGGGAGGGTGCGGCCGGACCGTTCGGCGTCGCCGCAGTCGCGGTCGTCATCGCGGCGCAGGCGGCCGCATTCGCCGCGCTACCGGCGGACCTGATCGGGTCGATCGCGGTGGTGACCGCCGTGACAGCAGGCAGGGTGGCCGCGGTGCTGGCTTGCCGGCCGCGGGTACCTGCGGCCACCGGCAGTGTGTTGGGCGCTGCGGTCGCCGGTAGCCAACCGATTGCTCTGGTGTGCACATGGGTGGTGCTGGTGGCTTCGGTGGCGACGTTGGCCACGCCACGGGTGTGGCAGGGACCGGTGGTGGTGCTGATTGCGGTGGCCACCTCGGCAGGACTGATCGCACACTGTGTGCGCCGCTTCGGCGGGATTACCGGCGACGTGCTGGGGGCTGCGATCGAATTGACCGTCACCCTGGTCGCCATCGGTCTGGTGATCGGGCAATGACCGCGGTAAGGATTGCCCATGCTGGGTGAGTTGAGCGCGGAGCAGATCGAGGATCTGCTGCACACGGAAGTGATCGCGCGCATCGGATGTCTACGCGACGGCCGGGTTTACGTCGTGCCGGTCACCTACGTCTACGACGGAACCTATGTCTGGGGGCACGCGATGGACGGAGCGAAGCTTTCAGCGATGCGGGCCGATCCCAGCGTGTGCATCGAGGTGGAGCACGTTGATGACCTATCCAACTGGCGCAGTGTTATCGCCTGGGGGACCTTCGAAGAATGCCACCATGACGATTGGGCCGCTGGTATGGCCCTGCTGGTCGCACGGATCATGCCGTTGTTGACGCTTCCCCCTCATCAAAGCCCACCGGATCCGGCCGGGCCGCATCGCGGGACGGTCTACCGGATTCGGCTGGAAACCAGGACCGGGAGGTTCGAGAGGGTCGACGCGGCGGAGCAGTCGCTGTGAGCGCTGACGGTCACGTTCCCGACTCAGAATGGTTTGAGCAGATGGCCAGCAGTAGCGGCATGATGTTCTTCGTGCTGCGGGTCCAACCCGACGTGGCATTGGAATTCGTCAACAACGCACCCGGCACCGTGTTGGTAGGCGGCCGGACTGAGTCCGGCACCGCCACCGATATCGATGCCGCATCCCTTCTGGCACAGATAGATCCGGACTATGCCGACCGTCTTGCTGACGTGCTTGCACTTCCGCCCGGCACCGGTACCCAGGTGGAGTTGAAGTGGAATCGTCTTGACGGACGGTCGACATACGGTCGAGGTTCGGTCCGATCACGGCAACGCGCGGACGGCTCGGTCGTGATCGAAGGCGCCCTGGCTGACATCACCGAGTTACACGAGGCAGAGGCCAGGTTGATGCGTTCGGAAAAACGCAGCCGCCTACTGGCGGAGAACGCCTGGGACGTCATCTGGACCATGGCGATGGACGCCTCGATCACCTACGTCAGCCCCGCGATCGAACACGTCCGCGGTATCACTGCGGATGAAGCCAAAAACCAGTCGCTTGACGAGATCCATCCACCTGAGTCCGCTGCCCGCGTCGCCGACTATTACCAGCGGGTGTTCTCCGCAGTTGAAACCGGTACCGAGCCGCCTTCCTTCCGCGGCGAGTTGGAGTACTACCGCAAAGACGGATCGATCATGACCGGCGAACTGCAGGTCATCCCGCACCGTGACGGCACCGGACAGGTAGTGGAATTGATCGGCGTCACCCGAGACATCAGCGAGCGCAAGAGATTTGAGACCGAACTGCGCGACCTCGCCGTCACTGACACCCTCACCGGAGTGTGGAATCGACGGCAGGGCACCGAGCTGCTCGCGGCGGACTTGGCCGCCCGCCGGCCCAATCAGGCACTATCGCTGCTCATGCTCGATATCGATCACTTCAAGAGCATCAATGACACCTTCGGTCATCAAGCCGGCGACCATGTTCTGATCGAGATTGCCAGTCGCCTGCGCAGGAGTCTGCGCGGAAGCGACATGGTGGCCCGGTGGGGCGGCGAGGAATTCGTCGTGCTGCTACGCGACTGCGCCCTATCCGATGCTCTGCGGCTCGCCGAGGAACTCCGTGTCGAGATCGCCGAGCTGCCTTTCGGCGCCATGGGTTCACTTACCGTGAGTGTCGGCGTCGCCGAAGCGCGCGCTGGTGAGGATCTGACAACCTGGCTTGAGCGGGCCGATCGGGCGTTGTATCGAGCGAAGCGGTCGGGCCGCAACGAGGTCGTCGCCGACACCGGTTAGCGGAGCCGCACCATCCAACCGTGAGTGTCGGCAAACGTACCCCGCTGTATTCCAGTGAGGGTGTCGCGCAACGCCATTGTCACCTCACCAGGATTGCCGTCACCGACGGTGAAATCGCCTTCGCCGTACTTGACGTGTGAGACCGGAGTGATCACGGCCGCGGTACCGCAGGCGAAAACTTCGGTGATCTCGCCGGTCGCGACACCTTTACGCCATTCCTCAACGTCGATCTTGCGTTCCTCCACAGTGAAGCCGGCGTCTCCGGCCAACTGCAGCAACGAATTTCGGGTGATACCGGGCAATAGTGAGCCACTGAGCTCCGGGGTCACCAGCCGCGCCGAGCCGCCGCTGCCGAACACGAAGAACAGGTTCATCCCGCCCATCTCTTCGATATAGCGGCGCTCGATGGCATCGAGCCACACCACCTGATCGCAGCCGTGCGCGGCAGCCTCGGATTGCGCAAGCAATGAGGCCGCGTAGTTACCGCCGAACTTGGCGGCGCCGGTGCCACCCGGGCTGGCGCGCACGTACTCGGTGGACAACCACACACTGACCGGTTTGATACCGCCCTTGAAATACGCCCCCGCCGGCGAGGCGATGACCAGATAGCGGTACTCCATCGACGGCCGCACCCCGAGGCCGGGTTCGGTCGCGATGATGAACGGCCGCAAGTACAGCGACTGCTCACCACCGGCGGAGGGCACCCATTGGTGGTCGACGGCGATCAGTTCTCGCAGTGACTCCAGGAATAGTTCATCGGGCAATTCCGGTATGGCGAGCCGACGGGCCGAGGAGCGCAATCGCGCCGCATTGGCCTCCGGACGGAACGACACGATTGACCCGTCGGCCCATCGGTATGCCTTGAGCCCCTCGAAGATCTCCTGCGCGTAGTGCAGAACGATGGCAGACGGGTCCAGTTCGATCGGTCCGTAGGGCATCACCTGCGCGTCATGCCAGCCGCGTTCACCGGTGTAGAGCACCGACACCATGTGGTCGGTGTAGTACTTGCCGAATCCAGGTTCGGCCAGGATCGCGTTCCGCTCGGCGTCACTCGCCGGATGCGCGGAGCGCTCGACGGCGAACTTCAGCGGGACTGTGGACATGGCAGGGATTGTATAACCGGGCCTCAACGGGTCTTAACCGCTACAAACGGCGGCTTGACG
>CALQLM010000043.1 GCA_943331415.1 Bifidobacterium breve | reverse complement strand
TGATCGAATTACTCGGCCGTCACTCGGGACTGTCGAATGACGACCCCCGCCGGACGACGCTGGAACTGGCGAGGCCGATAGGCCGGATGATTTCGCCGCTGTCGATGGAGCCCAAGGTGGCACCGCAGGGCCGATTCATCTACGCCGGCGTGGCCGATCGGATCGTCCATCCGCGCCAACAGGTGATGCAACTCTGGGAGCACTGGGGCAGACCGGATGTCGGCTGGTACCGCGGCGGGCATACCGGGTTCTTCGAATCGCGGCCGGTCCAGCGCTACATCGAGGCCGCACTAGTCCAATCCGGTCTGGTGGATGGGTAGTCCCTCACGCTTCGAGGATGGCGGTCACTCCCTGACCGCCCGCCGCGCAAATCGAGATCAGTCCGCGCACCGGTGCAGATGTCTGCGCCTTCTTCTCGGCAAGTTGTTTGGCCAACTGAGCCACGATCCGGGCTCCGGTAGCCGCGAACGGGTGACCCGCCGCCAATGACGAACCGTTGACGTTCAGCTTGCTCCGGTCGATGGTCCCCAGCGCGGCGTCCAGGCCGAGCCGTTGCGTGCAGTACTGCGTCGACTCCCAGGCCTGCAGATGCGCCAGCACCACCGAGGCGAAGGCCTCGTGGATCTCAAAGAAGTCGAAGTCGGCCAGGCTCAGTCCATTGCGGGCCAGCAGTCGCGGCACCGCATCGGTGGGTGCCATCAATAGCCCATCGTCACCGTTGACGTAATCCACCGCTGCAGTCTCGGCATCGACGAAGTAGGCCAGCGGAGTCACCGAGTGCTCTCGCGCCCACTGTTCGCTCGACAGCAGCGCCACTGAGGCGCCGTCGGTCAGCGGAGTGGAATTGCCCGCCGTCATGGTGGCATCGCCGGCCTTCACGCCGAACACCGGTCGCAGCGTAGCGAGTTTCTCCACGGTGGAATCGGCACGCAGGTTGTCATCGCGATACAGACCGAGGAACCCGGTGACGAGATCGTCGAAGAAACCGCGGTCGTACGCGGCGATCATATTGCGATGGCTGGCCGCGGCAAGTTCGTCCTGATCGACCCGACGGATGCCCATCTGCTTGGCGGTGATCGCCGCGTGATCGCCCATGGACAAACCGGTCCGCGGCTCACCGTTCGTGGGAATCTCAACACCGAGTGCGGCAGGCACCCGGCCGACCAGCTTGAGACGATCGGCGGTCGAACGCGCCCGGCGAACCGCCAGTAGCGAACGGCGCAGGTTGTCCCCCAGTCCGATCGGGGCGTCGGAGGTGCTGTCCACTCCGCCGGCCGCGGCGACCTCATAGCGGCCGGCCGCGATTCCGTCGGCGGCGGCGATGGCCGCCTGCAGACCGGTCCCACACGCCTGCTGCAAATCGAACGCGGGCGTGTACGGCGAAAGTGGGCTGCCCAGAACGCATTCGCGCATCAAGTTGAAGTCGCGGCTGTGTTTGAGAACCGCCCCGCCGATCACCGCGTCAAGACGCTCCCCGGCCAATGCGAAACGATCCGCCAGACCGCTGAGCACCGCGGTGAACATGTCCTGATTCGATGCCTCGGCATAGGCACCGTCCGATCGGGCGAACGGAATACGGTTGCCGCCGAGGACGGCGACCCGGCGACGATTCGTTGTGGTCATCTGGCGTACGTTATCGAACGTGGCTTCCGACCTTTTTTCACAGGTGATCACGTCTGCGCCGGGGTCGTTCCTGGCCAAGCAGTTCGGCCTGCCGGCCCCGGAGACGCTGCGCCGCTACCGGCCCGGCGATCCACCGTTGGCCGGTCCGCTGCTGATCGGCGGCGAAGGCCGACTGGCCGAACCGCTGCGCATCGCACTCGACGCTGACTACGACATCGTGGGCAACAATCTCGGTGGCCGCTGGGCGGACACCTTCGGCGGTCTGGTCTTCGACGCGACCGGCATCTCCAGCCCGGCCGGCCTGCGGGGTCTGTTCGAGTTCTTCACCCCACTGCTGCGCAACCTCGGGTCATCGGCTCGAGTCGTCGTCCTGGGCAGCACGCCCGATGAGGTGGATGACGCCCATGAACGCATCGCACAACGAGCGCTGGAGGGATTCACCCGTTCCCTGGCCAAGGAAATGCAGCGCGGAGCGACCGTCGCGCTGGTCTATGTCTCCCCGGCCGCCAACGCGAGCGCCATCGGGTGCGAATCGACGATGCGATTCATCCTCTCCGCCAAGTCTGCCTATGTCGACGGCCAGGTGTTCAGAGTCGGCGTCGCTGAGGCCTGCGCACCCGCCGACTGGACTACACCGCTGGCCGGGAAGGTGGGAATCGTCACCGGCGCGGCCCGGGGGATCGGTGCCACGATCGCTGAGGTATTCGCCCGCGATGGCGCCCGGGTTGTCGCGATCGATGTTGAGCAGGCCGCCGACGCGCTGGCCGACACCGCCGCCCGAGTCGGCGGCACTGCCCTGGCTCTCGACGTCACCGCACCCGACGCCGTCGAGCGAATCACCGCGCATCTGCGCGAGCATCACGGTGGCCGGGCCGACATTCTGGTCAACAATGCCGGCATCACCCGGGACAAGCTGCTGGCCAATATGGACGACTCCCGATGGGACGCCGTGATTGCGGTGAATCTTTCTGCCCCGCTTGCCCTTACCGAGGGACTGGTGGGCAACGGTTCCATCGGTGCCGGAGGCCGCGTGATCGGGTTGTCCTCGATGGCCGGAATCGCGGGCAATCGCGGACAAACGAACTACGCCACCACCAAGGCCGCAATGATCGGTATCACGGAGGCGCTCGCGCCGTCGCTGGCCGCCAGGGGCATCACGATCAACGCCGTCGCGCCGGGATTCATCGAAACCGCGATGACCGCGGCGATCCCCCTGGCCACCCGGGAAGTCGGCCGCCGACTCAACTCGCTGTATCAGGGCGGTCAGCCGGTCGACGTCGCCGAAGCCATCGCCTACTTTGCCAGCCCGGCCTCAAACGCCGTCACCGGCACTGTGATCCGAGTCTGCGGTCAAGCCATGCTGGGGGCCTGATGGCACTGAATAACCTTGTGCGCGCGGTGATCGGTTCGTTACCGCTGATACCCCGCGGAGATCGGCTGCCGGATACAACACTGACCGTCGACGATGTTGCGATCGACCGTGCCAACGTCGCCGCCTACGCCGCGGTGACCGGGCTGCGCTATGACGACACCGTGCCGCTGACCTATCCGTTCGTACTGACCTATCCGACCGTCATGGAACTGGTGACCGGTTTCGACTTCCCCTTCGCGGCCGTGGGTGCGGTGCACATGGAGAACCGGATCACCCGGCACCGGCCGATCGCGGTGACCGACACTCTGGGTGTCTGTGCACATGCCGAGAATCTGCGCGAGCACCGCAAGGGTCTGCTGGTCGACGTTGTCAGCCGGGTGTCCGTGGGCAGCGACCCGGCCTGGGACCAAGTCACGACCTTCCTGCATCAGCAGCGCACCAGTCTGTCCGGGGAGCCCAAGCCGCAGCCGCAGACAGCACCGAAGCTGCCGCCCCCCAGCACCATCCTGGGAATCACGCAGCGCCAGATCCGCCGCTACGCCTCGATAGGTGCCGACCACAACCCGATCCACACCAGCCTTCTGGGGGCGAAGGTGTTCGGTTTTCCAAGGCCGATTGCACACGGGATGTTCAGTGCCGCAGCGGTTCTAGCCAACATCGAGGGTCAGCTTCCCGACGCTGTCAGCTACCACGTCAAGTTCGGCAAGCCGGTGTTCCTCCCAGCCGCCCTCGGCCTCGATGTCGACCGGGTGCAGCAGGGTTGGGATATCACGCTGCGCGACGTGGCCAAGGGCTACCCACACCTCACCGGGTCGGTGCGGGCGCTCCCTTAAGACCGCGCCAGAATAAGTTGATCAGCAGTTCCGCCGCCTCATCGACATCGGTATCGCCGATACTGACCCGGGTCGCGACGGCCTCACCGGCACCCACCAATGCCACCGCCATCATGTGGAAATCGTTGTCCAGCTCCGTATTTCGGGTTCCGTTCTCCAACAGCCGCGCCACCAGGTCGATGATCTTCTCTCTACCCTCGCGGATGGTGTGGGCGAATACCTGCGAACTGGTGGCCTGGGAGTAGAGCACGATCCAGGACGCCCGGTTGGCGTCGATGTAATGCAGCACGGACAGGATCGTGCGGCGGAGCAGTTCATGCGGACTCTGTTTGAGATCGATATCGGCGCGGACCGCGTCAACGAATCGACTCAGTTCTCGGCTCAGGCACGCACTGAACAGTTCCTCTTTGGAGCCGTAGTACAGGTAGAGCATCGGCTTGGAGATCTCGGCCGCAGCGGCGATGCCGTCCATCGAGGTCTCGTGGTAGCCGTTCACCGAGAACATCTGCACCGCGGCGTCGAGCATCTGCTGCTCGCGCACTGCGCGCGGCAGGCGTTTGGTACCTCCGGCCCCACCGGCCACGGCTAGCCGCCGCAGCGCGCGCTGGGGCCCTTGATATCGGCCATCCGCAGTACCGAACCCTCGATAGCGGGCAACGCGAGTTCACCGCCGTTGACGGCCTTCTCCAACCGGTCCAACACCGCGGGCACCTCGGTCGTGGTGATCCACAGGGCAACGTCAGTGCCGGCCTGCAGGGAGCGCAGTACCGCCTCGGCCACCCCGTACCGCGATGAGATGGCGGCCATCGACGACAGGTCATCGCTGAAGATCGGGCCGTTGAAGCCGGGACCGCCGTAACCGCCACTGCGCAACAGGTTCACCGCCGCCGCACTGAGGCTGGCCGGGGTGTTTCCGGTCAGGCCGGGCACCTCGAGGTGGCCCATCATCACCGCAACCGGAGCCTCGGTGGTCAGCGTGGCGTACGGCACCAGGTCGCTGGTCATCAACTCGGACAGCGGTGGTGTGCTCACCGCACCGGCGGTGTGCGAATCGCCGGAGCCGTGGCCGTGGCCGGGGAAGTGTTTGAGCACCGGCAGCACGCCGGCCTCGCGAAGCCCGCGGGCGAAGGCGCCCGCGTAGGCGGTGACCGTCGCGGGGTCGTTCGAGAACGATCGATCTCCGATGACGGTGTCCGCGCCCTGATTGGAGACGTCGACCACCGGCGCGAAGTCGATGGTGATACCCAGTCCGCGCATCTGCCGACCGCGAGACAGCGCCAATTGGTAGACCTGCTCGGGAGTCTGGGTCTGCGCCAAGGTGCGCGCCGGCGGGATCGCACCGATCAGCGGGGCCAACCGCGACACCCGGCCACCCTCCTCGTCGACGCTGACCGCCAGCGGCAGCGGCCCGAGGTTGGCGATCTCGGCCAGCGTCCCGTCGGTCAACATCGACAGGTCGGTCCAGTTTCCGATCATGATTCCGCCGACGTGGTAGTTGTTCACCACCGCACGGGCGTCGGCGGCGTTGCGGACGCCGACCATGAGCAGTTGGGCGAGCTTGTCCCGGGTCGACAGCGCGGCCACGTCACCGCAGAACGGTGGCGCGGGGGCGGCCGGCGCCGGGACGGGTCCGGCCATCGGGGTCACGCTGTCGGACTGCGCGACGGTGACCTCCGCCGCGGGTGCCGAGGCGGTTCGCGAGGCCGGCGACGAGCAGGCCGTGAGTGCCAGCGGCACCGCGGTCAGGACCGCGGCGGCGCGGAGTGTGAGCGGGCGAGTGACCATCGGATCATGCTGTCATGGCCGCCGGCGGAGTCCAACGTAAGGTCGGTGTCCCGGGCGTCCCGTGCTAGGTTGACCAGCGGGGTTGACCCCGTCCTAGCCCGTTCCCGCGACCGCAAGGAGTGCCGATCATGACCCGGTTCGTGGTGCCGGCTGGAGCCTCCATCCTGGTCGGTCTGCTGCTGGGAGCCGCTTCGGTTTTCGGAGTGACCCTGATGATTCAGCAGGACACCAAGCCGCCACTGTCGCCCGGCGACCCGGCGTCATCGGTGCTCAACCGCGTCGAGTACGGCAACCGCGGCTAGCCTGAGCACTCTCGCCCCGCCCACGGCCGCGGAGACCATCACCACAACGCCGCTGTCGCGTCGTTGGTTGGCCGGTGTTTTCCTGGTCGCGCTCGCGCTGTGTTTCGCCTCCTCGCCCGGACTGATCGCCCCGGACACCAAACTGGATCTGACTGCCAACCCCGTGCGCTTCCTGGCCCGGGCGGCCAGCCTCTGGAACAGCGACCTGCCGTTCGGTCAGGCTCAGAACCAGGCTTACGGCTACCTGTTCCCGCACGGCGCATTCTTTCTGCTGGGCCACACTCTCGGCGTGCCCGGTTGGGTGACCCAGCGGCTGTGGTGGGCGGTGCTGCTCACGGTCGGATGCTGGGGTCTGCTGCGGGTGGCCGAGGCCCTGGGTATCGGGACCCGGACCTCGCGGCTCATCGGTGCGGTGGCATTCGCCCTGTCGCCCCGGGTGCTGACCACGCTGGGATCCATCTCCTCGGAGACGCTGCCGATGATGCTGGCGCCGTGGGTGCTCCTTCCGGTGATCCTGGCACTGCGGTCCGATATGAACCCCACGCCGCTGCGGATGCTGGCCGGCCGTGCCGGACTCGCACTGGCGCTCATGGGTGCGGTCAACGCGGTGGCCAGCGTGGCCGCCTGTCTGCCCGCGCTCATCTGGTGGGCCTGCCACCGACCCGACCGGGTGTGGCGCCGTTTCACCGCCTGGTGGGCATTGGCCTCGGCCCTCGCCGTGACGTGGTGGGTGATCGCTCTGGTTCTTCTCGGCCGGATCAGCCCGCCGTTTCTGGACTTCATCGAATCCTCCGGCGTCACCACGCAGTGGACGTCGCTCATCGAAGTGTTGCGCGGGACATCCAGTTGGACCCCGTTTGTGGCGCCCAACGCCACCGCGGCGTCATCGCTGGTGTCCCAGCCGGTGGCGGTCCTGGCCACCACGCTCGTGGCGGCGGGCGGAATGGCCGGTCTCGCGTTGCGCTCAATGCCCGCCCGCGGCCGGCTGGTCACCATGCTGATCGTCGGTCTGATGCTGCTGACCCTCGGTTACACCGGGGGAATGGGATCACCGCTGGCCCATGAGGTTCAGGGCTTCCTTGACGCAGCCGGGGCGCCGCTGCGCAATGTGCACAAGCTCGAACCGGCGATTCGGATACCGCTGGTGCTCGGGGTGGCCCACCTGCTGGGCCGAATCCCGTTGCCCGGCAGTGCCTCCCGGCCGGTATGGCTCCGCGCCTTCGCGCACCCGGAGAACGATAAGCGGATTGCGGTCGGGGTCGTGGTGTTGAGCGCGCTGGCCGTGGCGACCTCACTGGCCTGGACCGGCCGGCTCGCCCCGCCGGGAGCCTTCCGGGCTATCCCGGACTACTGGCACCACACCGCCGAATGGCTCACCGAAAACAACACCCAGGGCCGGGTGCTGGTGGTTCCGGGCGCTCCGTTCGCCAACCAGGTCTGGGGAAACAGTCACGATGAGCCGCTGCAGGTTCTCGGCGAATTCCCTTGGGGAGTGCGGGATTCCATCCCGCTGACGCCACCGCAGACAATCCGGGCGCTGGATTCGGTGCAGCGGCTCTTCGCCGCGGGCCGGCCCTCCGCCGGGCTGGCCGATACCCTGGCCCGCCAAGGTATCTCCTATGTTGTGGTGCGCAACGACCTCGATCCCGACACCTCGCGCTCAGCGCGACCCATGCTGGTGCACCGGGCGATCGACGGTTCTCCGGGACTGCAGCGAG
>CALQLM010000042.1 GCA_943331415.1 Bifidobacterium breve | reverse complement strand
GCGACCGTACGCGGGTAGACATAGCAGTAGGCCTGCCGCCCCGGGGGGAGGGCGACAGGCCTACTGTTTAATCGGATACTCAGGCGCCGGATGGGGTAGCGCCGAGAACCCGTTGCATATCGGGGATCATCTGCTGAAGCTGGGCACCCCAGTAGCCCCAGCTATGGGTCCCGTTAGCCGGGAAATTGAACACACCGTTGGTGCCGCCGGCTGCGAGGTAGTTCTCCATGAAGGTTTTATTCGTCCGCAACGTGAAGCCTTCAAGGAACTGTGCGGCCATCAGGTTGCCGCCGCCGCCCGACGTGTCCAACTCCGACGGAGTGCCGGTACCGCAATAGATCCACACGCGCGTGTTGTTGGCCACCAACTGGTTGATGTTGACCATCGGATCGTTACGCCGCCACGCCGGATCCGAGGACGGACCCCACATGCTCTGCGCGTTGAAGCCGCCGGCATCGCTCATCGCCAGCCCGATCAGCATCGGCCACCAACCCTCGGAAGGGTTGAGGAAGCCCGACAGCGACGCGGCATAGATGTACTTCTGCGGGTAGTGGATCGCATAGGTCAAGCCGGCGCTGCCCGCCATCGAAATGCCCACGACCGCGTTGCCGTTCGGGTTCACCCCGTGATTGGCCTGCAGGTAAGCGGGCAGTTCGGAGTTCATGAACGTTTCCCATTTATAGGTGTAGTTCTGCCCATTGCCCTGCGACGGCTGATACCAGTCGGTGTAGAAGCTGGATTGACCGCCCACCGGCATGACCGCGGACAGCCCGGAATTCAGGAACCACTCGAAAGCCGGGGTGTTGATATCCCAGCCGCTGTAATCCTCTTGAGCGCGCAGGCCGTCCATCAGGAACACGGCATGCTCGCCGCCGCCCTGGAACTGGATGCGGATGTTGCGGCCCATCGATTGTGACGGCACATCAAGGTAAAGCACCGGAAGCCCCGGCCTGGAGAAGGCGGCGGCTGTCGCTGATCCCCCGACAGCGCCGATCAAGCCCGGCAAGGATAGTGCTGCCACAGCGGCTGCGGCTGTGCGGCGCAACCAGTTGCCTCGCAGTTTCTCGACGATTTTCATGACGACCCATCACCTTTCATACGCGTTCGCCTCAGCTGTCAATTGCTGTGCGTGGGTAGTCAAACACTGACCCGCAGTGCCGACCCGTACGCGACGCGGTGCGTCAAGTCGCAGTTGGGCAACGATCAGATCACGCGTAGGACAGTGTATTTACTGAGTACCCGCCGTCTAGGACGCGGCGGACTCAGCATCGGCGTTGGACTGCTTATCGTGTGAAGCGGCCTCGCGCGCACGGTCGCGACGCTCATCGATCGCCTGGCTGAGATCCTGCAGCAACTCCGGTTTCCGAAACACCAATTTCTCCACGGTGTCCCGTTTGATCTGCAACATCGTGACTTCGCCGAGTGCGTAGGCACTGCCCACCACCGGTTCGCGAGTCAATGCTGTCTGACCAATGAAGTCACCCTGGTGCAAGGTGCCGACCGGAATCGCGGACCCGTCGGTACCTGTCACGACAAGCCGGACCCGGCCCTTGACGACGAACGACATTGATGCCGGGATGTCCCCGCTCACCTGCATCAGCTCGTCGGCGCCGTACCGGGTGACGGTGACGTGGGGCAGCAGGGCCTCCAAATCCGGACTGGTCGCCCGAAGCACCGGTGCAATCTTCCGCAGCGCATCCACCCGGCGCGCCAAGGTGGGGAAATCGTCATCCATACCGTCAAGATGCAGGCCTGCGCGACGGGACGCATACCAGAGCCACCGCTGGAACGTCGACCGTGCAAGCACATCGTCGGCAGGCGAGCGCACCGGAATGACGGTGGTGTACTCGGCGCTGCCCGTCACGGTGGTGACGGGCCGGCTGTCGGCATGCAACTGCGGGAGATCCGCGGCGACGTCGGTCAGCAGTGCGCACACATCATCGGGCGCATCGGCGCCGGAGAACTTCGACGTCACGGTGATGGTGTGTCCGCCAGGCGGACGGCTGAGATTCATGAAGGATTGCCCCGCCAGCACGGAGTTCGGGATGATCTCCAGTCCACTGCCGGTATTGATGTGTGTTGCCCGCCAGTTGACTTCAACCACGCGGCCGGTGGCGGAGGTGGTCTGCACCCAGTCACCGATCTGGAATGGCTGCTCGAAGAGCAACAGCAGGCCCGAGATGATCTGGCCCACGGAGTTCTGCAGGGTCAGGCCCAGCACGATCGAGCTGATACCCAACGCGGTGAACAAACCGCCGACGTTGGCGCCCCAGATATAGGCGAGAATCAACGCCAGGCCCAACGCGATGATCACGAAGCGCGCGACATCGATGAAGATCGTCGGCAGCCGCCGTCGCCAGCTACCTTTGGGCGCGCCCGCGAACACGGTGGCATTGACCCCGGACAGCACCATGATCAGGACGATGAAGCCGAAGACCGTGGACATGATCCGGACCCCGGTCGCTTCCACGGAGATGTTCGTGGTCTTGACAATCCCCAACAACAAGGCGCCCAAGGGCACGATGTAGGTCCGCAAGAGGCCCACCGGCCGGGCCAGGAAGCTCTCCCGCCGGGCCAGCGACTGCTGCAATTCGGTGAGAATCACCAGTGTGACTGGCAGTCCGATCCCGAGGATCAGCGCCCAGTAGAACCACGGAGCGCTCAGCACGCTGCTCACGACTGATCCTCTGACAACCGCCAGGTCTGTTCCACGCGGTCGCCGACGGTGACCGTTCCGCTGGACTCGTAGCGCTTGGTATCGCGGGTGGCGTCGTGGACGTCCTCGGTGACGTAGATCCCTGGCGTGGTGGTGCCGCGCCTCATCTTCGAGGCGAGTTGGACCGCGCCGCCCCACAGGTCGTAGACCAACCCCGCCCGACCGACCAGCCCGCTGGTGACCGTTCCGGTGTCGATACCGGCCCGCAATTGGATGCTGCGACCGGTTTCGGCATTAAAGCGGTCGACGATGTGCTGCATCTCGAGAGCGAAATCGACGGTGCGGTGGATATTGTCGAGGCGCGGCACGGTCAGTCCGCAGCTCGCCAGGTATCCGTTGTGGGTGCTGCGGACTCGCTCGATACCGTGGGTGTCCGCCGCGGCGTCGAATTGGCGCGCAAGCTTGTTGATGATCTCCAGGGACTCATCGGCGGAAAGCTCGTTGGACATCTCATCGAGGCCGACGAGATCGGCGTAGATGACCGTGACATCGTTGTGCTCTTCGGCGATCACCTCTTCGCCGTCGCGGTAGCGTTCCACCACCGACTCGGGCATCAGTGACAGCAGTAGTCGATCGTTCTCTTTGCGTTGTTCGGTGAGTAGCTGCTCCTTGAGTGCGAGGTTGCGACTCATCTCATTGAACGTCGCCGACAGATCGCCGAATTCATCCTTCGATTCCACCGGGATCACGACGTTGTAGTCACCGGTGCCGATCTGTGCCGCACCTGCCTCAAGTCGCTTGATCGGCCGGACGAACAGCCGTGCCCAAATCATCGAGGCCAGACAGGCGATAAAGATCATCAGCGCCGCCGAACGGGTCAATCGTTGGGCGAAGTCGCGTTCCGGGGCGAAAGCCTCGTCGGAATCGATTGACGCGACGATGACCCAATCCAGCCCCTTCAGACTCACCGGGGCATAAGCCTGCAGGGCGCGGTGCCCGAGGTAGTCGGTGGCGATCAGCGTCCCGGTCTCCCCGCGCTGGGCGGCCTCGGTGGCCTCGGTGCCGACGGGTTGGACAAGCACGGTGGTTCCCTGACTCAGCGACCGAGCAGCCACATCCGGTGGGGTTCCGGCGGCGACGACATCGCGTTGAAAGGCCTCACGGTCCTGGAGAAACAGCCGGGAATCGGATCGCATCAGGTCGTCATCGCCGACCACATAGGTCTCACCGGTCCGGCCCATCCCGGCGCGCTCCCATTGCCTTTCCGCAGTCATGAGTTTGTTCACGAGGCCGATGGGGTACTCCAGCACCAGAACGCCGGCCGCCCGTCCCGGCGGCCCGATCGGTGTCAGCATCCAGGCCGTCGGTCCGCCGATGGGAAGATACTCCGCGAAATCGGTACTCGCGGCGAAGTCGATATCGTTGGTCGCCATCGCCTTTTGAAACAGTTCGGGCATCCTGCCCTCGCCGCGATACGGACCGGTCAGGATATTGGTCCCGAGCTCCACACCCTTGTACGCGCTGTACACCACATTGCCGCGAGCATCGATCAGGAAGGCATCCTGAAACCCCATGCGGGTGGTGATCTCTCGAAAATAATTGTTGTACCGGGCATTGGCCGCCGACCAGGCGCTGCCGTCCTTGGCGTCATTGAACCGCGCCGCCTGCGCGCGGTCTGTGAACGGAACGGTGTAGTGGGTCTGCAGATACTTGGCGGCGTTCGATGTGGGGATCAGAGCGTTGATGTCGAGATTGCCGGCGGCCTCTTTGATCTTGTCGGTCCCGAACTTCGCGTTGTAGTAGTCGCCGATCGCCGCGGTCTGGGCCGGGGTGATCGTCGCATTGCTGAGTTGGTCGAAACTCTTGGTGAATGAGGCGAGGGCCTCGTTCGCCGTCTCGCCGCTGGCGAAGATCACCAACGAGCTCATCAGGTCGGCGAGCCCGAGTTCGAGTACCCGGGACTGGGCCTCCCGGGTCGCGGTAAGCCGCTCGAACGATGACTCTCGCAACGAGCTGCGGCCGGACTGGAACCCGATCCCACCGGCAATCGCGGTGGCCAGCACGCTCATCGTCAGCAGCATCAGCAGCAGTTTGGATTGGATGCTGAGCCGTCGCAGCAGCCCCCGTTTCGGTGCGCGCCCGCCGAAGCGGGGCGTGCTTTCTGGGGACGCGGACGGTGCCGACATCACGTTCCTCTCATCGGTCCGACCAGGCGTGTGGCACGGACTGCAACCATCGCCGAGGGTAGCCTGTCCGGGCACCGGGACCGGGGAAATCCGCAGCGTGCCGTACCTGCGACCGTCATTTCGGCGTGAGGATCAACCAACCCTGCGGGGGGATTGTGGTCTGGCTTACCACCTCCTGTGGTGGCGCTCCCGAGCCCGCCACCACCTCCGCGGCACCGCCGGTCAACTCGGCGACCGGAAGCGTGGCCGCCGAGTCATCAAGGTTCAACGCCACGATCAGCGCATCGTCGCGGTGCCGGGTTTCATAGACGAGGACCCGGTTCTCCAGGTGTAGGGCGGCGGTCCTCGCCTCGAACAGCCAGGCGTGCCGGCGCCGCAACCCAATCAGGTATCGATGCAGGTTCAGCGTGTCCCTGGCGGAGTCGTCGAGGTCGGTCGGGGTGGATCCGAACTCCGGTCGCACCGCGTCGTCACCGCCGGCCCGGTCCTCTTTGACACCCCGGTAGGCGAACTCATCGCCGGCGTAGATCGCCGGAACCCCACCGACGGTGAACAGCAGGACCAGGGCGTGGCTGAGATGTTCGGCCCGCTGAAGTTGGCTTGCGATCCGGGTCACGTCGTGGTTGCCCACGAAGGTCAGCGGCGCGAAGGTGTCGAGGAATCCGTTGTGGCGCTGCATCGCCCAGTCCAACTCGTGGAAATTACTGTCATTGAGGCTGCTCCAGATGGCCTTCCACAACTCGTATTGGGTGACCGAATCAACACCGGAGCCTTCGACGAACGCGGCGTAATCACCATGGATCACCTCGGCCACGAACCAGGCCTGAGGATGGACGTGGCGCACCCGCGGAAGAACCCCGGCCCAGAACGCCTCGGGCACCGCGTAGGCCGCGTCCAGTCGCCATCCATCGACACCGCGGCCAAGCCAATGGGTCATCACGTCCACGACGTAATCCGCTACCAGCGGGTTTCGGTGGTTGAGGGTGATCAGATCGCCGTGGCCCTCGAAGTTCCGGAACTGTCCGGGCCGGCCGGCGAACCAGGTCGCGGCCTCGGAATCGCCAGTGTCGATTGCCGCCCGGTACCGCGGGAAATCGGTACCGACATGGTTGAAAACCCCGTCGAGTAGCACCCGCAAGCCGCGACGGCGGGCCTCGTCGATCAACCGGTCGAAATCAGCGTCATCGCCGAGTCGAGGGTCGATGCGATAGTGGTCGGTGGTGTCATAGCCATGGGTGCGGGAGGCGAACACCGGTCCGAGTGCGATCCCGGAAGCGCCGAGTTCGACGGCGTGGTCGAGCCACTCGATAATCCGGATCAGGCGGTGCTCAGCGGAGGTCGGTGGGGTATCGGCCGGGAATGCGCCAACGAAACCCAGGGGATAGACATGCCACCAGATCGCATGGCGCACCCAGTCCGGCACAGTCGCTCACTCTACGCAAGTGGTGGCGGCATTAGACACCGCGACCGCCGACGTGTTCTAGTGCCAGGGTGCTGGAGTTCACCGTCGAGGACCTGTCGAGCGAGGACATCGCGCGGTTACGCGAAATCTATGAACCACTCACTGATTCGGTGCGCTCCCTTGTCGATGCCACCATCCGCACCGAGGCCGATGCGCAGACCGTCGCCGAGGTCAAGCGGGATATCGACGCGGCACTCGCGCGACTGCGCGAACGCCAGCTCGAGGGCGCATTCGGTGTTCGGGTGACCGAATCGGGGGAGAGCATGGGGTGGGGTAACGCAGTGATCGGGATCCGCAATCCACTGGCGCCACCGCTGATCACCTCGCGCGACGACTCGGGTCGGATCTCGGCGGACTTCCACCTCGGTGCGGCCTACGAAGGCCCACCGGGCCATGTCCACGGCGGAGTCGCGGCCCTGATCCTCGACCACGTCTTAGGTGAGGCGGCAAGCCCGGATCGGCAGCCGCGATTCACCGGCACGATCACCATGCGCTATCTGCGCCCCACCAAACTGGGATCGCTGCGCACCGAAGCGATCCGGATCCGTTCCGAGGGCGTCAAGACCTATTGCTCGGGCCATATCGCTGACGCCGAGGGCGTGACGGTGGAGGCCGAGGGCGTGTTCATCACACCGCGCTGGCTGCGTGACTGAAACCAGTAGGCGGTGCGGCGGGTAATGCAGGTGACTCTGATCGTGGCCGACTAGCTCATTTCTGACTTGGCAGGGTGAGCCCCCTCACCCTGCTCTAGGGTCTGACGAAAGGTCATCGCGGAGAGGGGTCGGCCGATGCTTGTCGGTCTCGGCTTGACCATGATCGCGGTGTTCATGTTTTTGATCTTGACGAAGCGGTTGAATCCGGTCATTGCGCTGATCCTGGTGCCCGCTGTATTTGGCGTCATTGCGGTGCAACTCGGTGCGGCGGTTGTGCCCGAGGGCGGTATCGCCGGCGCGATCATGGAGTCGATCAAAAGCTTCGCTCCGACGGCGGCTCTGTTGTTCTTCGCGATCATCTATTTCGGGCTGATGATCGACGTGGGTCTGTTCGACCCGCTGATTCGATTGATTTTACGGCTGGTGGGAAACAGCCCGGCGCGGTTGGCGGTCGGGACCGCGGTGCTCGCCGGGATGGTGTCACTCGACGGCGACGGCTCGACGACGTTCATCATCACCGTGTCAGCGCTGTTGCCCATCTATCTGAGGCTCGGTATGAGCCCGGTCGTCCTGACCACGGTGGCCTGCCTGGCCAACGGAGTGCTGAACATCGTCCCCTGGGGCGGGCCGACGGTGCGGGCCGCAACCGTACTGAAGGTAGCCCCCAACGAATTGTTCATACCGATGGTGCCCGG
>CALQLM010000041.1 GCA_943331415.1 Bifidobacterium breve | reverse complement strand
GGCCAGCCGATCCAGGCCCCGCGATTGCGTCTCAGTAGCGGTTCCAGCGCGGTGACCAAGCCGCCCGGGCTGCGTTTCCAGACCACAGTCCCATCGGGCTGCCGTTCCATGTCGATGGGTAACCGATTGGCTACCACCACGAAATCGGAGGTTCCGGACCCTTCGGCTCCGGCGTCTCCGGATGCCACTAGGCCTCGAGCTTGGCGGGCCCAATACCGAGCATCGACAGGAACACCCGGCACTCGTCGGCATCGGTGGCGTAGGCGGCTACAACGCGCCTGGCCTGCCGGGCCGTACTGTCGGCCAACGGCTCAACATCGTCGATTTCGGCGGGTTCAGTTTTTGCAGGCATGGGCTTAACTCTAGGCCACGACCGCCTGCCGAGTTGTCGAGTCGATCGCCGCGGGCTTGAAGTACCAGCTGAAACGCGCCTTAATCGCCCGTATATCCCTTCGGCACAGGTTTGCCGAACGGTGGATTTCCTCGATCGGGCTTTCGGGGCCTGAGCCCGTCTCGACCCAGGGACTGGACGCGATGCTGGTCTGCGCGCCGGTGCAGGGGATCCCGTCGACCTCGGAAAGCATGCCGATGTTGCCGGGTTGAGCGTTGGTGATCGAGCCGGGCTGCCGGGCCTGGCCCACGGGCTCGATCGGGTTCAACACCGTAACCGTCGGGTGGGTGGCCAGTTTGCAGGCTCCACTGCTCGGCGGTGGTGGGTGACCTCACGATGATTCGCGGACACTGCCACGTGCGTGACCGCTGATACTAGTGTGAAATCGCGTCGCCATCCCACCTTGATGTTTCAGTTCGCGGCGTGGCCCCGGTCTAGCGGCGCGATAAAGAACCTGCAATACAACCTGCAATATAAGGAGCAGTGCATGGAACTCTCGTTCACCGATCGGACCTATTTGATCACCGGCGGCGGCAGCGGCATCGGAAAGGGTGTGGCCGCCGGCCTCGTTCAGTCCGGTGCCAGGGTGATGATCCTCGGTCGCGACGCCCAGCGCCTGTCGGCGGCGGTTGATCAGATCAAGTCTGAATCGAAAGCCGGCGACGTGGTCGCCCAACCCACCGACGTCACCGACGAGGAGCAGGTGGCCTGTGCGGTGGAGGCCGCGACGGCGTGGAACGGAAGGCTGCACGGTGTCGTGCACTGCGCGGGCGGATCGGAGACCATCGGCCCGGTCACGCAGATCGACTCCGACGCTTGGCGGCGGACTGTCGACCTCAACGTCAACGGCACCATGTATCTGCTCAAGCACTCAGCGCGGGAGATGGTCCGCGGCGGTGGTGGCTCGTTCGTCGGTATCTCCTCGATCGCCGCGAGCAACGTCCATCGTTGGTTCGGGGCCTATGGCGTGAGTAAGTCGGCGCTGGATCATCTGATGATGCTGGGTGCCGACGAACTCGGCCCATCCTGGGTTCGGGTCAACGGCATTCGGCCGGGTCTGATCCGCACCGAACTGGTTGAAGTGCTCTTGAGTTCCCCCGAGGTCAGCGAGGATTACCGGCAATGCACTCCGCTGCCGCGCACCGGTGAGGTTGCCGATGTCGCCAACCTAGCCATGTTCCTGCTCAGCGACGCGGCCAGCTGGATCACCGGCCAGGTGATCAATGTCGATGGTGGTCACGGTCTGCGTCGCGGACCCGACCTGTCCGGAATGCTCGAGCCGTTGTTCGGCGCCGACGCGCTTCGAGGCGTGGTCCCGGTGGTATGACTGCGCGCCCGACGCCCGAAACCCCGGGACCCGGCCAGGAGTCGGTCTGGGATTACCCGCGTCCCCCTCGGCTGGAAGCGTTCACCGGGCGGATCACCGTTGAGCTCGGCGGCGAGGTGATTGCGTCAAGCGACCACGGCTGGCGGGTATTGGAAACCAGCCACCCGCCGACCTATTACCTGCCGCGCTCGGCGTTCGCCGATGGAGTCCTCCGTGACGCTCCCGGCCAGTCCTGGTGCGAGTGGAAGGGCCAGGCCCGGTACTTCGACCTCGTCACCGAAGAGAAGGTGGGCCCGAAGGCGGCGTGGAGTTACCCCAACCCCACGCCGGGGTTCGCGCCGATCGCCGGCGCTATCGCCGTCATGGCAGGCCAGGTTGACCGCTGCACTGTCGACGGGGAGGTCGTGGTGGCGCAGCCGGGCGGGTTCTACGGTGGCTGGATCACCAGCGGGGTCGTCGGTCCGTTCAAGGGCGGCCCGGACTCCTCGGGGTGGTGAACTCTGCGGGCAATTCTCTAGGGTGACGTAGCGGTGCGTCGGTTGCGGATGTGATGCCGAGCAGGTCTACCGTCTACTGGAAAATCAGCGCTGCCATCGAAGGAGTCGTACAGGTGGACATCGATCCCGCCGCCACCGCATGGCTGCTCACCAGCACCGCCCTGGTCCTGCTGATGACGCCGGGGCTGGCGATCTTCTACGGCGGCATGGTGCGCACCACCGGTGTGCTCAACATGATCATGATGAGCTTCATCTCCATCCCGCTGGTCACGGTGGCGTGGCTGCTGGTGGGCTATTCGCTGGCGTTCTCCGACGGCCCCGGCGGTGGATTCATCGGGGGGTTGGCGCATGCGGGCATGCAGGGGATAGGCCCGGACACGGCCCGCGGTTCAGTCCCGGAATTGCTGTACGCGACCTTCCAGTTGAGTTTTGCGATCATCACTGCGGCGCTGATCAGTGGTGCGATTGCCGACCGTGCCAAGTTCGCGGCCTGGATGGTTTTTGTACCGATCTGGTCGATCGTGGTGTATTCCGTTGTCGCGCATTGGGTGTGGGCACCCGGCGGCTGGCTGTTCAAAATGGGCGTGCTGGATTATGCGGGTGGCCTTGTCGTTGAGGTCGTCTCCGGATCCTCGGCGCTCGCGCTGGCACTCGTCTTGGGACCGCGAATCGGTTTCAAGGTGGAGGCGATGCGGCCGCACAACCTTCCGTTTGTATTGCTCGGTGTCGGACTGCTGTGGTTCGGATGGTTCGGGTTCAATGCCGGCTCGGCGTTGGCCGCCAACGGACTCGCATCGGCAATTTTCTTGAACACCTTGGTCGCGGGTTGTCTGGGCATGCTTGGGTGGCTCTCGGTCGAACAGATAAGGGATGGCAAGCCGACCACTTTCGGTGCCGCCTCGGGAGTCGTGGCCGGACTGGTGGCGATCACACCGTCTTGCGGCACGGTGAATACATTCGGTTCCGCTGTCGTGGGCCTGCTGGCGGGAATCGTGTGCTCATTTGCGATCGGTTTGAAGTTCAAACTGAATTACGACGACTCTTTGGATGTCGTCGGTGTCCACTTCGTCGGCGGTGTCGTCGGTGTCCTGCTGATTGGTCTGCTCGCCACCGAGGTGATGACCGGAGGGCCGAATGGACTCTTCTTCGGGGGTGGTCTGGGCCTGCTCGGAAAGCAGGCTCTGGCGATGGCTGTGGTCGCGGTCTATGCCTTCACGGTGAGCTTCGTACTGGCGAAGTTGATCGATCGGGTCATGGGGTTCCGCCTCAGCCCTGAGGACGAGGCCAGCGGTGTCGACTTCACCCAGCACGCCGAGACCGCGTACGCCGAGGGTGTCTATGGAAATCAGCAGGCACGTCGGACATTGTTCGGCGACCGACCACGACCCGGTGACGGCGACGAGGGCGTTCTTAACGGGTAAGCAGGTGCGGTCGGCAATAGGCGCACAGTCCCGACCCAAGACTGGGGTATCCGCAGTGCGGGCACGTGCCCACCCTCGCGGCGGGCAATTGAGGTCGACCTCTGAGGTCGGAGAGCACCACATCGAGGTGGTTGAGCTGTCCGGCCATCGCGTGCAATCGGGCGGTCAGCTGATCGCGTTGAACCTCGAGCGCTGCGTGATCGCGGAGCGTCTCGCCACCGCTGACGGCGGCGCCACGCGCGCGCTGCCAACTGATGTCGGACAGCCGGCGGTCGATTTCGTCGAGTTCAGCCGCAAGGCCTCTGAGCAGACGGGTCAGCCGGTCGCGGTCGGCCAGCATCCCGGCCAGCATCCCGCCCGGCGTCGGTGATTGGTGTTCGACACCGCCCGTGGTGGTGGCCGAGCTGAGCACGGCTGCTCCCTTCGCGAGCGGGATGTTCAATGGTGACGTCGTTGATCCGTCGCGAACGTTAGCACCCCCGTCAGCTATCGGTAAAACCTTTGCCATGATTGCTCTAACTGGTTCAGCGGCGTCCGGGAATGCCGGCAAACGCACGTGGCGATACGGTTCAGACGTGGAGCAACACGATCTTGTGGTTGTCGGCGCGGGGATCGTCGGTCTCGCCGTGGCGCGGGAGTGGAAATTGCGCCACCCGCACGACTCGGTGGCGGTGCTGGAACGGGAGTCTGCCCCCGCTCAGCATCAGACCGGACGCAACTCCGGGGTGATCCATGGCGGGATCTACTACCAACCTGGCTCATTGAAGGCACGGCTATGCGTCGAGGGTGCGCGGCTGATGTACGAGTACTGCGAACGGAACGCGATTCCCCATGAGCGGTGCGGCAAGTTGATCGTGGCGCTCTCAACCGACGAGTTACCCCGACTCGATGAGCTGGAAGCGCGTGGAATCGCCAATGCAGTCCCCGGTCTGCGGCGAATCGGCGGTGCCGAAATTACCGATATCGAGCCCAATGCCGTTGGGCTGCAGGCCCTGCACGCCCCCAACACCGGAATCGTCGACTATGCGGCCGTGGCCCGTTGCCTGGCCCGTCAGTTGTCCGACGATGGAGTGGATGTACGGTTCGGTACTGAGGTGACCTCGGTCGCAGGCGCGGACCCCGCGGTGGTTCACACCGCAGAGGGTCCGGTGGCGGCGCGAACGGTCATCGTATGTGCCGGATTGTGGGCTGATCGGTTGGCTCGCGCGGCCGGCGCCCCGCGCGATCCGCAGATTGTTCCGTTTCGCGGTGCCTATCTCGGCCTGAAGCCGACCACGAGTCCGAGGCTGAAGGGAATGATCTATCCGGTGCCGGACCCGGAGTTACCGTTTCTCGGCGTGCACATCACCAAACATGTCGGCGGCGGGGTGACGCTCGGGCCGACCGCGATGATGGTAGCTGCCCGCGATGCCTATTCTCTTCGTCGTGTTAGCTGGCGTGATACCCGGGAATCGTTGACCTGGCCCGGAACCTGGCGGGTGGCGCGGCGGTACTGGCGGGTCGGCATCGAGGAGATGCGGATGGCCGCCAGTCGGCGGGCGTTCGTCGCCGCGGCTGCCCGCTATATGCCAGACCTGTCGGTGACGGATCTCGACGGAACCTCCCATGCGGGCGTGCGGGCTCAGGCCGTCGGACGAGACGGTTCCCTGGTCGATGACTTCGTCATCGCCCAGCAGGGCCGCGTTGCCTATGTGCGCAACGCACCGTCGCCGGCAGCGACATCAGCTTTTGCGCTCGCCCGTGAACTGGTGGACAGAGTCACAGCCGGACGCTGATCTTCCCGTCAGGATTGAACTGACGAGCCTCCTGTCAGGATTGAACTGACGACCTTTCGCTTACAAGGCGAGTGCTCTACCACTGAGCTAAGGAGGCCTGGCGGCGCCAGCGGCAACCGGCCGAGAAAAGAGCCTATCCGGTCATTCCTCGCCGTCGACCAACCGATCGGAGTTGAACGGCCAGAGGCGGCGCCCGGGTAGCGGGATCCGGCCGGCGATATCGCTCAATGGATTGACCACCATGGCCAACGTGGTGACCGCTTCACGAAGCAGCTCGATGGTCGGTGCCAGGGCTTCGAGTCCGGGTGCCAAGCGGTTGAGGGTGTCGGCCACATCTGCCAGCTGCTCGAGCGGCCCGTTGCGGGCGGTGAGCTTGTCGATCAGCCCGTCCTCGGCGAGCAGGCGGTCAGCCAGGCCGTCTTCGGACAGCAGCCGCTCGACAAGGCCGTCCTCGGCCAATAGCTGCTCGACCAGGCCGCCGGGCGCTAGCGCCCGATCCAACCCGCCGCCTTCCGCGGTCATCCGGTCCAGCACGCCATCCGGTGCGGTGAGACGGTCGATCAGGCCGCCGGGGCGCATTAAGCGGTCAACCGGGCCGTCCGGCGCCAGTGCCCGTCCCAGCGGTGCGTCATCTTCGATGAGGGAGGCGAACTTGTTCGCGCGCTCAAGGGTTTCGTCGAGGCCGAGTAGGTGAATGACAGAGTCGCGCGGTGAGGGGAATTCCGCGTCGCCCAGGCTGTTCTTGGCGAATTCAACGGCGGCTTCGGCGACCACCAGCCCGGCATCCGCCGCGGCAAGACTTACCCGCACCGGCGCGGTCGCAAGATCCACGAGCGCCTTGGCCAGATTCATCTCTCAAGTGTATGGCCGGGATCTGCCGATCAGTCGAGTTCCGCGAGTGCCGCGATGATCTTGGCCTGCGCCTCATCCAGGGATTCCGGCGACGGGTTGCGATTGACGTGGGCGAAACCGAAGTCCGTGAGGTTGAACGCCGGGAACACGTGCACATGCAGATGGGGTACTTCCAACCCGGCGATGATGACGCCGGCTCGATCCGCACCGAAAGCTGCGCATACGGCCTTACCGACGCGCTGGGAGACCGCCATGACGTGGTTGAACAAGCCCGCCTCGACGTCCTGCCATCGATCCACTTCGGAGCGCGGCACCACCAGCGTGTGTCCCTGGGTCATCGGCTCGATGGTCAGAAACGCCACGGCGTCATCGTCTTCGTAGACGAATCGCCCCGGTATTTCGCGGTTCATGATCATGGTGAAGACGGAGGCCATGCGCCACAGCATAGGGTTCGGCTCAGGACAACATGGCGTCTATCTCGTTGATAGACCACGGCGGGGAATGCTCATGGTCCCGGTAGCCCAACAGCATCGGAGACGGTCGGTTAAAGCGGCCGACGAAACCGCCTGCGCCGATGAGTATCTGACCTGTGATCCGCTCGGAAAGGTCACTGACCAGATAGGCGTACAGCGATGCGGCGTACGCCGGTGGTGCGGCGTTCAGCGCCCCCTGTGCGCTGATCTCGTCGAGCATGCCGCGCCGACGCAATTCCTCGATCTGCCGTTCATAGTCGGCCCCAGTGGACAATCGGGTCTTGGCGCCCGGGCAGACGATGTTCGCGCGCACACCGTGCTCGGCGAGTTCGGCCGCGATTGCCATGGTCAGTCCGTTCACCGCGCCCTTACCGGCCGGATACCCGGTGCCTCCGTAGTCGCCAAGGAAGGCGAAGGAACTGGTGTTGACGATCGACCCGCGCCGCTGGGCGACCATCCGGGGCGCGGCCGCGCGGCAGGTGGCGAACACCGTGCCGAGGTGGACGTCGATCAGATCGTTGAACTCCTGGTGGCTGATGGTGAGGATTGACGAGCCGTACGGTTCCGCGGTGCCTGCACAGTTCACCAGGGCGTCGATTCGGCCGAACTCACTCTCGCACAACGAGATCAACGATGTAGCGACGACATCATCGGCGGCAGTACCGGCCATTCCGACAGCGCGTCCTCCGGCGCCGATGATGGAGCTGACCGCAGAGTTGACGGTGTCGGCGTCGCGGCCATTGATCACCACGCCGGCACCCAGCTCGGCGAGCAGGGTTGCGACTGCGGCACCTACCCCGCGGGAACCGCCGACGATGACGGCACCGACTCCGCGAAGTGGCAGAGCAGGCACGCTCAGGCCGGCGCCTGCCCGAACTGCATGGCCTCAAGATTCCAGTACCCACGCATGTTGGTGATCAG
>CALQLM010000040.1 GCA_943331415.1 Bifidobacterium breve | reverse complement strand
GTCGAACTCGCGCTCAAGACGCTCACGGGTGATCTCCATGTGCAGCAGGCCGAGGAACCCGCAGCGGAAGCCGAAGCCCAACGCGACCGACGTTTCGGGCTCCCACACCAGCGCCGCGTCGTTGAGTTGCAATCGCTCCAGTGCGTCACGCAGATTCGGGTAGTCGGATCCGTCCACCGGGTAGAGGCCCGAGTAGACCATCGGTCGGGGCTCCCGGTAGCCGGTCAGCGCCTGGGTCGCGCCATGGCGGGCGGATGTGACGGTGTCGCCGACCTTGGACTGGCGGACATCCTTCACTCCCGTGATGAGGTATCCCACCTCGCCCACACCAAGGCCCTCGGTGGGCTTGGGTTCCGGTGAGACGATGCCGACTTCGAGCAACTCGTGCATGGTTCCGGTCGACATCATCTTGATCTTCTCGCGCGGGGTCAGCTTGCCGTCGACCACGCGCACGTAGGTGACCACACCGCGGTAGATGTCGTACACCGAGTCGAAAATCATCGCGCGGGCCGGGGCGTCGGCGTCACCCACGGGTGCGGGCACCAGTCGGACAACTTCGTCGAGAAGCTCGGTCACACCCTCCCCGGTCTTTCCCGACACCCGCAGGACGTCGCCGGGCTCACACCCGATGATGTGGGCGAGTTCGCCGGCGTAGCGCTCCGGATCTGCCGCCGGTAAGTCGATCTTGTTGAGCACCGGAATGATCGTGAGGTCGCGATCAAGTGCCAGGTACAGATTGGCCAGCGTCTGCGCCTCGATGCCCTGGGCGGCATCCACCAGTAGCACCGCGCCCTCACAGGCCTCCAGCGCGCGGGACACCTCGTAGGTGAAGTCGACGTGGCCGGGAGTGTCGATCAGGTGCAGGACGTAGTCGGTGTCACCGACGCGCCATGGCAGCCGAACGTTCTGCGCCTTGATGGTGATCCCGCGCTCCCGCTCGATATCCATCCGGTCGAGGTACTGGGCGCGCATATCCCGGTCGGCGACCACACCGGTCAACTGCAACATCCGGTCAGCCAGCGTCGACTTCCCGTGATCAATGTGAGCGATGATGCAGAAGTTCCGAATCTGCGCCGGCGCGGTGAACGTCCGGTCGGCGAAACTGCTGATGGGAATCTCCTGGTGAGCGGTACTCGTGTGAGGGTTTACGCACGAGGGAGCAGACATGCCCAGCGTATCGGCGCCGGGGCATCCGAACACAATCGCCACGCGCCGCCGGGTGTCGGCTCTCGCCTATGATTTTAAGAATGGCGTCGCAGTGGAGGACGTTTCAGCGGCTCGCGGAGCACCTTGTCTTCAACGAGGCTCCGAAATTGTTCCGTCAGCTACCGGATCCGCTTGTGATCCAGCGGACTATTCAGCATGGGCTGAGGCTGGGCCTGGAAGCGTTGGTGGCTACCGCCCTGCCCGCCGAGCCACCCGCGGCGATCACTGCAGGCCGACCGGTCACCAGCGGCAGCCTGCCCACCGCGCATCGGGCCCGCACCGTGATCTACGCACCCGACCTTGACGGCCGAGCGGATCCCGGGGAGATCGTCTGGACCTGGGTGGTGTACGAGGACGACCCCACCCGCGGCAAGGATCGACCGGTGCTGGTGGTTGGCCGGGAACACCGCACACTGCTCGGGCTGATGCTCTCCAGCCAGCTGCATCACGCCGACGATCCGGCCTGGATCGGCATCGGGGCCGGCGACTGGGATCACGAAGGGCGGCCCAGCTGGGTGCGGCTGGACCGGATTCTCGACGTGCCTGAGGAGGGCATCCGGCGAGAGGGCGCCGTGATGGAGCGTCACACCTTTGAACTCGTCGCCACCCGACTGCGCGCCGAGTACTCCTGGAGCTGAATAATCCGGGGCGTCAGCCGCCCTGTGTGATGTAGGCCGTCAACTGTTGATGCTCCGCCGCCATCTCCTGCATCCGGCTCTTGACCACATCGCCGATGCTCACGATGCCGGCCAACCGGCCATCGACGAGAACCGGAACGTGGCGCACCCGGTTATCGGTCATCAGCGCAGCCAGGTCGTCCACCCGATCGTCGGGACCACAGGTCACCACCACGACACTCATGACGTCAGTCACAGGCCGGTGCATAAGGTCGGGTCCGATTTCGTGCAGCTTGCGCACTACGTCGCGCTCAGACACGATGCCGACCACCCCGTCAGCGCCGACCACCACCAGGGAACCGACGTTGCGGACGGTCAGTTCGGCAAGCAGTTCGGTCACCGTGGTCCTCGGGGTGACCGTCGCCACCGCCGGTCCCTTGCTGCGCAGAATGTCCGCGATACGCATTCTTACCCCACCTTCCCGCACCTGTTGTGATGGATCTCACACCAGGCTACGACTCTGAAGGGAGTCGCGGAAGCCTGTTCGCCACTGCGAAGGGGTAAGACAGGCAAATGATCGAAATCATCCTGACCGGAACCGGAAGTCCGATGGTCGACCCCAACCGTGCGGGTCCCTCCACCCTGGTGGTCGCCGGAGAGCAGACCTTTCTGATCGACTGCGGTCGAGGTGTGCTCATGCGGGCTGCTGCGGTCGGCGTGGGCGCGACGAACCTCACCGCCGTACTCCTCACCCATCTGCACAGCGACCACATCGCCGATCTCTCGGATGTCATCACCACGCGATGGATCAATTCGTTCGGCCCGGCACCCCTGCCGATCATCGGACCACCCGGGACCAAGGCAGTGGTGGAGGCGACTCTGGCGGCTTTGGCGCCCGACATCTCCTACCGAATCGGTCATCACGCAGATATCACCGCCCCGCCTGACGTCATCGTCAGCGAGTACGCAAAGGGTGAGGTGTGGAATGACCGCGGCGTGCGGATTACCGCCGCTGCGACCGACCATCGGCCGGTGGAGCCCACTATTGCCTTCCGCATCGAGTACGAAGAGGCGTCAGTAGTGCTGGCCGGGGACACGGTGCCGTGCGCAACCCTCGACGATTTGGCCCGTGGCGCCAATGCACTTGTGCACACCGTGATCCGCAAGGATCTCGTCGACCAGGTACCGGTCCAACGACTCAGGGACATCCTCGATTACCACTCATCGGTGGAGCAGGCGGCAGCCACCGCTGCCCGAGCCGGCGTCGACACCCTGGTGCTGACTCACTATGTGCCTCCGCTGGCCCCCGGCCAGGAGGACCAGTGGCGCGCGTTGGCTGCCAATGAGTTCAGCGGCCGGGTGGAACTCGGTGATGACCTGCTGCGTGTCCGCGTCGAGTGACGTTCTACGCGAGCCTGGTCATTTCCACGACGACGTCGAGATCGCTGGAACCATGACCGAGGTAGATCCCTTTCAGCGGGGTCACGTCGTCGTAGCTGCGTCCGAAGCCGACACTGATGTACTGCTCGTTGATCTCAGTGTCATTGGTCGGATCGTAATTCCACCAGCTACCGGTCCACGCCTGAATCCAGGCGTGGCTTTCGCCTTCGACTGCTTCACCGATCGCCGCGTCTGGGTTGGGGTGCAGGTAGCCGGAGACGTAGCGGGCTGGAATTCCCATGGAGCGCAACAGGATCAAGGTGAGGTGGGCAAAGTCTTGACACACTCCCTTGCCCTCCTCGAGCGCGTCGAGCCCTGAGGAGTGAACACCGGTCGTACCGCGAACGTACTGCAATTCGGAGTGCACCCATTTCGCGGTGGCCAGCACGGCATCGTGTGGTCGACGGCCTTTGGCGAGATGCTTCGCAGTGCGCTCGATCCGCTTACTGGCCGGCGTGTATCGAGCCGGTGTCAGGACCTCGTTGAAACGGTCCAACACTGCTGCCGAATCCAATTCGGGCCAGCTGATCGTGGCCACCGGTGGCTCAGGGGTGTCCGTCTCAACGACCGAGGACGACGTCACCTCCAGCTCGGTGTGCGGGGCGTGCAAGTCGAATGCGGTCACCGCGGTGCCCCAGTAATCGACGTAACGGTAGGACCGGGTCGCCGGAGCGGTCTCGACACGATTGATGATGACGTTCTGCCTGGGGTCCGATCTCGGTGTGAGCCGGGCTTCGTTGTAGGACGCGGTGACCGGCGTCTTATAGGCGTAACCGGTCCTGTGTACGACGCGCATTCGCCACATCAGGCCCCGCCCTCCTCAACCTCACCCGACACCAGATCTTGGCCGCGCCCGGCGTCGGACCACTCCACCCATGGCGCGAATCGGAAGTACCTCAGCGCCAATGCTTCTCCGACGTCCCGGCAGGTTGCCTGAAGCCCGGCAAGCCGGTTCTCCAGCGAATCCAGAAGTACACCCGGGCGAATGAATTCGAGCTCACTGCGGGCCCGGCCGAGTAGACGCCGCGCTTCGGCACCGGCACCGGCCCGATCGCTCAGACCTTGCATCAACTCGTCGAGGCTGTGCTCGGCGAGTTTGAGGGAATAAAAGGCTGAGCGTGGGAACTGCCGGTCAAGCAGCATGAACTCGATGACTCGGTTGGCGTCCAGTACGCCGCGATGAGTCCGAAGGTAGGTGTCATGCGCACCGGCCGCCCGCAGCACACTGACCCAGGTCGGCGAGGACGCGCTGTCACCAACGCGGGATAACAGCAGACGCACCGTCATATCCACGCGCTCCAATGCTCGCCCGAGCACCAGGAACCGGTAGCCGTCATCGCGGGATAGCGTGGAGTCGGCCAGTCCGGCGAACATCGCGGCGCGCCCCTCGACGAAGGTGAAGAACTCATGTGGCCCGAGTCGTCGGGCCGCCCGTTCGCGCTCGGCCAGTGCGTTGTAGGTGGTGTTGAGGCACTCCCACATATCGCTGGAGATCACTTCTCGTGCTGATCGAGCACTTTCGCGCGCGGCAGTGATCGCATCGACGATCGAAAAACCGCGGGTGAGTCCGCGGTTGAACGCGACCAGATCGGTCAACGCCCACATATCGAGTCGGGTTTGCGGAGGCTCGATCCCAAGCACTTCCAGCAGGACCCGTGAGGTTCGGTCGGGATCGGCGGTGGAATCTTCCAGAAGTTGGTGCACCGTCACATCCAGGATGCGTGCGGTGTCATCGGCGCGCTCGACATAGCGGCCGATCCAATACAGCGCCTCAGCATTTCGGGCCAGCATCACCGGACTCCCGTCTGCTGTTGCTGTTGCTGCTGGTCGCTCATGACTTGCTGCTGGAGCGGATGCATCTCGGCGGCGGCGGTCGAGCGCGGCAGCGTCTTGACCGCTTGCGCGGCAGCCAGCTCGCGGGCCGCAGGCGAGGTTCGCGATGCCAACACCCAGGTGTCCTTGGATCCGCCGCCCTGGCTGGAGTTGACCACCAGCGACCCCTCGGTCAGCGCAACCCGGGTAAGCCCGCCGGGCAGCACCCACACCTGCTCGCCGTCATTGACCGCGAACGGGCGCAGGTCGACATGGCGCGGGGCCAATGTGTCACCAACCTTGGTGGGAACGGTTGACAACTGCACCACCGGTTGGGCGATCCAGCCGCGCGGATCGGCGGAGACCTTGCGGCGGATCGTCGCGAGTTCCTTCTCTGAAGCATTGGGTCCGAACACGATGCCGTAACCGCCCGAGCCATCGACAGGTTTGATGACCAGTTCGTCGATACGGTCGAGTACCTCCGCCCGCTCGTCGTCGAGCCAGCAGCGCAGAGTGTCGACATTGGCCAGTAGTGGCTTCTCCCCCAGGTAGTACTCGATGATGGTGGGGACGTAGGTGTACACCAGCTTGTCATCCCCGACACCGTTGCCCACCGCACTGGAGATCACCACATTCCCGGCCCGGGCGGCGTTCAGCACGCCGGCGACACCGAGGATCGAGTCGGGCCGAAAGTGCATCGGATCGAGGTATTCGTCGTCGATCCGGCGATAGATCACGTCGACCTGCCGCTCACCCTCGGTGGTGCGCATATAGACGGCGTTGTCACGGCAGAACAGGTCCGGGCCCTCGACGAGTTCAACCCCCATCTGCCGAGCCAGCAGCGAGTGTTCGAAATACGCGGAGTTGAAGGGACCCGGGGTGAGCACCACAACGGTGGGATCGCTCTCGTTGGTGGCCGCGGCATTGCGGAGCGCCCGCAGCAGATGCGACGGGTAATCGTCGACCGATCGCACCCGATGGGTTCCGAACAGATTCGGGAAGACGCGGGTCATGACCCGTCTGTTCTCCATGACATAGGAGACACCCGACGGTGAGCGCAGATTGTCCTCCAGCACCCGGAAGGTGCCCTGCGCATCGCGGACGAGGTCGATGCCGGCGACGTGGATGCGGACGCTGTTGGGCGGGCTGATACCGACGGCTTCGCGATGAAAATGCTCGCAGGACGTGACCAGCCGGCGCGGGATGACACCGTCCCGCAGGATCTCCTGGTCGCCATAGATGTCGTCCAGAAAACGCTCCAGGGCGATCACCCGCTGGGTGATCCCGGCCTCCAGGCGCGCCCATTCGGCCGCGGAGATGACCCGCGGAACCAGGTCGAGGGGAAACGGCCGCTCCTGCCCGGACAACGAGAAGGTGATGCCCTGATCGACGAAGGCGCGCCCGAGCGCCTCGGCCCGCGCCCCCAGTTCGTCGGTACCCGTCGGGGCCAATTCGGCGTAAATGCCCTTGTAGGGTGCTCGGGCGCTGCCCCGACGGTCGAACATCTCGTCGAACGCGGCCCCATAGGTGCCCAGGTTGCGGTAGCCGCCAAAGATATGGTCATCGACGGGGAGGGCCGACGGCGGGGCGGCCCCGCCGCTCCCAGCCCGTGCGCTACGCGGAGTCACAGGTGACATGCTGCATGAGAACCGCCGTTTCCGCAGGCTGAGAAGCTCCGCTTTGGGACTATCGGACCGGAACTGGTATTCTCGCACTGCGCCGCGAGGGCACCTGTCCCGGCGCAGTGCAGACAACGTAGGACCAACGAAACCGTCTTTGAACTGTGTGAAGGAACTAACGCGTGGCCAACATCAAGTCGCAGCAGAAGCGCAACATCACCAACGAGCGCCGCAGGCTGCGCAACAAGTCGGTGAAGTCCTCACTTCACACTGCTATCCGCGCGTTCCGCTCCGCCGCCGCTGAGGGCGATAAGGACAAGGCCAGCGAGCTGCTGGCCTCGACGAGCCGCAAGTTGGATAAGGCAGCCAGCAAGGGCGTCATCCACAAGAACCAGGCCGCCAACAAGAAGTCGGCGCTGGCACTGGCGCTGCACAAGCTCTGACCGCAGCGTCGCTCAGCCTCTGCGGCCGCCTGCGGCCAATTCCGCGACCTTGCGCACCGCGTTTTCCAGCGCGTAGTCGGGATTAGCAGCCGCACCCTTGACGTCGGCGTTCAGCGCAGCCACCAACTGGATGGCGGTTGCGACCGTATCCCGCGACCATCGCCGCGACTGATCCCTGGCCTTGCGGACTTTCCAACCCGGCATTCCGATCTCGCCTGCCAACCGGTGGGGGTCACCGCTGAGCGGTCGAACACGCGCGATCGCATGGACCGCCTCGGCCAGCGCGTCGGCGATGAGGACATGGGCCACCCCGCGCAGCATCGCCCACCGCAGCGCTTCGGTGGAGCCTGCGATATCACCCACGACCGCCAGGTCGGCGATATCAAACCCGGTGACCTCAGCCTTACCGCTGTGATATCGCCGCACGGCATCGGCGTCCACCTGACCGCCGGTATCGGCGACCAGTTGCGAACAGACCGAGGCCAATTCGCGTAGATCAGAACCAACGGCATCGAGCATGGCACTGACGGTGTCAT
>CALQLM010000039.1 GCA_943331415.1 Bifidobacterium breve | reverse complement strand
TTTATGCACAGCGCGCACGATGGCGTCGATCAATTCCTCAACGGCTCTGGTCGCCGTCTGGCGATCAGAATCGAGCTCTGCCGTGAGAACCTCGATCAACTCTGCTTTGTTCATTCAAATCCTCCGAAACAGTGGTCCGCTCTGGACCGACTGGAGAACACGGTAAACCCTTAGAACGCAGATATCCATGAGCCACGCGCATTTACAGCAAAAAGTTCGGAGGAATTTTTTGACGCGATTGGCACGCGCGAACAACTATTTTTCTCGCGCCTCAGCAATTGCCAAGCATGATTTCGGCGGCGTGCCGGACTGTCGTCAGGGCGTCGCGATGCGCGGTTTCCAACTCGGCCGCGCCGCTTCGAAGGCTTCGATTTCAGAAAGTTTCCGCAGCGTAAGGCCGATATCGTCAAGTCCTTCGAGCAGTCGCCATGCGGTGTACTCATCGATGGTGAACGGCACCACGACTGTTCCGGCCGCGATGGTTCGGTCCTTGAGGTTGACGGTGATTTCCAACCCCGGACTCTGCTCGATGAGCTTCCAGAGCAGCTCGACATCATCTTGCGCCACTTCGGCCGCCAACAGCCCGGCCTTACCGGCGTTGCCGCGGAAGATATCGGCGAAACGGGACGAGATGACTACCCGGAAGCCGTAGTCCATCAGCGCCCAGACCGCGTGCTCGCGCGAGGAACCGGTACCGAAGTCCGGGCCGGCGACCAAGACCGAGCCGCGATCGAAGGGACTCTGATTGAGGATGAAGGAGGGGTCGTTGCGCCAGGCGGCGAACAAACCGTCCTCGAAACCCGTCCGCGAGACGCTCTTGAGGTACACCGCGGGAATGATCTGGTCGGTGTCGACATTCGACCGGCGCAAGGGCACACCGATTCCGGTGTGGGCGCTGAAGGCTTCCATGCGTGCTCTCCTCAGTTCGTCGCGATAGCGAGATCGGCGGGTGACGACAGCGTGCCGCGCACCGCGGTGGCGGCGGCGACGGCCGGTGACACCAAATGCGTGCGGCTGCCCTTGCCCTGCCGACCCTCGAAGTTGCGGTTGGACGTCGACGCGCACCGTTGCCCGGCTGCGAGTTGATCGGGGTTCATCCCCAGGCACATGGAGCAGCCGGCCTGACGCCACTGCGCGCCCGCGGCGGTGAAGATCTCCCCCAGTCCCTCGGATTCGGCCTGCGCCCGCACCCTCATCGACCCGGGAACGATCAGCATCCGCACCCCGTCGGCCACCCGGCGGCCGCGCAGCACCTCGGCCACCGCGCGCAGATCCTCGATCCGGCCGTTGGTGCACGATCCGACGAAAACGGTGTCGACGGCGATATCGCGCATCGGCGTTCCCGGACGCAGGTCCATATAGGCCAGCGCCTTCTCGGCCGACTGCCGTTCAGCATCGCTGCCCATGAGCTCGGGATCGGGTACCGCTTCCGACAGGGGTACACCCTGTCCCGGGTTGGTGCCCCAGGTGACGAATGGACTCAGGGTCGTCGCGTCGATATAGACCTCGGTGTCGAACTCGGCGCCGTCATCGGTGCGCAGTTGATCCCAGGCCGCGACGGCCGCGTCCCACTCCGAACCCGTCGGAGCGTAGGGGCGCCCGCGCAGGTATTCGTACGTGGTGGCGTCCGGTGCCACCAACCCCGCCCGGGCACCGGCTTCGATGCTCATATTGCAGACCGTCATCCGACCTTCCATCGACAGCGATTCGATGGTGCTTCCGCGGTACTCGATGACATGCCCCTGGCCACCGCCAGTTCCGATCTTCGCGATCACTGCCAGGATGATGTCCTTGGCCGTCACTCCCGGAGGCAGCGGTCCGTCGACATTGACCGCCATGGTCTTGAATGGACGCAGTGGCAGTGTCTGGGTGGCCAGCACGTGTTCCACTTCCGAAGTTCCGATTCCCATCGCGAGCGCACCGAACGCTCCATGGGTCGAGGTGTGGCTGTCCCCGCAGACGATCGTCATCCCGGGCTGGGTGAGACCCAACTGCGGACCCACCACGTGCACGATGCCCTGCTCCGGGTCGCCCATCGAGTGCAGTCGGATGCCGAACTCCGCGCAGTTGTGTCGCAACGCGTCCACCTGGGTGCGCGACACCGGATCGGCAATCGGCTTGTCGATGTCGACCGTCGGCACGTTGTGATCCTCGGTCGCCAGGGTCAGATCCGGGCGCCGCACCGTGCGGCCGGCCAGTCGCAGGCCGTCGAAGGCCTGCGGTGTGGTGACCTCATGGATGAGGTGGAGATCGATGTAGATCAGGTCGGGTTCGGTCGCGCCGCCGGCGACGACGACGTGATCCGCCCACACCTTCTCCGGCAGGGTTCTTGGTTGTGCAGCCATGGCCCGACTCTCGCTATCTCACTATCTGGGACGCTAGTATCTCGATGTGGGAAATGATAGCGGCATCGGCGTCCTCGACAAAGCGGTGGGTGTGCTGCATGCGGTCGCCGGGTCAGCCTGCGGGTTGACCGAACTCTGCGAACGCACCGGGCTGCCGCGGGCGACGGCGCACCGGCTGGCCGCCGGGCTGGAGTTTCACCGGTTCCTGGCCCGCGACAGTGACGGGCGCTGGCTGCTGGGCCCGGCCCTGTCCGAACTGTCCGCCCACGTCGACGACCCGCTGTTGGCCGCGGGCGCCGCCGTGTTGCCCGGGTTGCGCGAGATCACCGGCGAAAGCGTTCAGCTATACCGCCGCGAAGGCACCACGCGGGTGTGCGTGGCAACACTGGAACCACCTGCGGGCCTTCGCGATACCGTGCCCCTCGGGGCACGGCTGCCGATGACGGCGGGTTCGGGTGCTCGAGTGCTGCTCGCCTACAGCGATGCCGCCACCCAACAGGCAGTCCTACCCTCGGCCACGTTCACCGAACGCAGCCTGGCCGAGGTACGCCGCCGCGGCTGGGCGCAGAGCGCGGCCGAGCGCGAACCCGGTGTGGCCAGCGTGTCGGCTCCGGTGCGCGACGGCAACGGCGTGGTGATCGCCGCAGTGTCTGTCTCCGGCCCGATCGACCGGATGGGTCGACGGCCGGGTGAGCGGTGGGCGGCCGATCTGCTCGCCGCCGCTGAGGCGCTGACCCGTCGACTCTGAGCGCCGGCGGCCTGACACACTGACAATTATGGGAAGTAAACAGCGCAATCAGATCGTCATGACCGACGACGAGATCACCGACTTCGTGGCGCGCAGCCGCACCGGCACCATGGCCACCATCGGACCCGATGGACAGCCACACCTGGTGGCGATGTGGTACGGCGTGCTCGACGGCGAGATCTGGGTCGAGACGAAGGTCAAGTCACAGAAGGTGGTCAACCTTCGCCGCGATCCACGGGTGAGCTTCCTGATCGAGGATGGGATGACCTACGACAGTCTGCGGGGGGTGTCATTCGAGGGCGTCGCCGAGATTCTCGACGACCCCGACACCATCTTCAGGGTCGGCGTCAGCGTGTGGGAACGCTACAACGGTCCCTACACCGATGACCTCAGACCTGCGGTCGACATGATGATGAACAAGCGCGTTGCCGTACGCATCGTCGCAAACCGGGTGCGGTCCTGGGATCACCACAAGCTCGGGATGCCCGCCATGCCGCTGGCCGGTTCGACGGCGCCAGCCCCGTAACGCGGGAGAGTTTCGCGGGAATTTCGCGGACATTGAGTACCCCCGATGGGATTCGAACCCACGCTACCGCCGTGAGAGGGCGGCGTCCTAGGCCGCTAGACGACGGGGGCTAGAACAATCTGTGGAGTGCTGTGAAGCACGCCGGTGAGTCAGCATATCGCAGCGGCATTTGCCGACATAATTGCTGGGGTACCAGGACTCGAACCTAGAATGGCTGTACCAGAAACAGCTGTGTTGCCAATTACACCATACCCCATTCATTGCCCATAACAGCTGGTCAGTTCGCTTTTTACCGATCCTGGCTCGGGCGGTCGTCCACGATTGCCGGCTGTTGCGGGCCGACGAGCACACTATCAAAGATTCTCACTGCGCCCCGTCACGGGCCGCGCGCAGCCGACCCAGGCTGCGGTCTCGGCCCAGCAGTTCCAGCGACTCGTACAACGGTGGACTGACGACCGAACCAGTCACCGCAACACGGATCGGACCGAACGCCTTGCGCGGCTTGAGCCCCAAGCCATCGATCAGAGCGGACTTCAGCGCTTCCTCGATACCCGCGGCGGTCCACGGCGATACGCCGTCGAGTGCCGCGCAGGCGGAATCGAGCACGCCGACGGCATCGGCGCCCAGTTCCTTGGCCGCGGCGGCGGGGTCGATCGCGTAGCAGGCGTCGTTGAAGAACTTCAACAGGTTCCACGCGTCGGACAGCACGACGATGCGGGTCTGCACCAGGTGGGCGGCGGTCGCAAACCCGGTCTCGTCCAGACCGGTGTCGTAGCCGTGGACGTCGAAGTATGCGCGCAGTCGAGCGGTGAACTCGGCCTCGCTCAAAAGCCGGATGTGCTCGGCGTTGATGGCGTCGGCCTTTTTCTGATCGAACCGGGCCGGGTTGGAGTTGACGTCGATGACATCAAAGGCCCGCACCATCTCCTCAAGGCTGAAGATGTCGTGATCGTCGGCGATCCCCCAGCCCAGTAGTGCGAGGTAGTTCAGCAGACCCTCTGGAATGAAGCCGCGATCGCGATGCAGGAACAGATTGGATTGCGGATCGCGCTTGGACAGCTTCTTGGTGCCATCCCCGAGGACCGTTGGCAGATGTGCGTACTCGGGAACGCACTCGCCGACACCGATGCGGATCAGCGCGCGATGCAGGGCGATCTGTCGCGGAGTCGAGGGCAGCAGATCCTCACCGCGCAGCACATGGGTGATCTTCATCAACGCATCGTCGACCGGATTGACCAGGGTGTAGAGCGGCTCTCCGGTACCACGGGTCAGGGCGAAGTCGGGCACCGTGCCTGCGGCGAACGTCGTCTCCCCACGTACCAGGTCACCCCATCTGATGTCCTCATCAGGCATCCGCAGTCGCAGCACCGGGTTGCGACCGGCGGCGCTGTATTCGGCGCGCTGAGCGTCAGTGAGATCACGGTCGTAGTTGTCGTACCCCATTTTCGGATTGCGTCCGGCCGCGATATGGCGGGCTTCGACCTCCCCGGGAGTCGAGTACGCCGGGTACGCCGCACCGGAGTCCACCAGCCGTGCCAGCACATCGCGATAGAGATCGCCGCGCTGTGACTGCCGGTACGGCTCATACGGCCCGCCGATTTCCGGGCCCTCGTCCCAGTTCAATCCCAGCCAGCGCAACGCATCCAGGATCGCGGCGTAGCTCTCTTCGGAATCGCGCGCGGCATCGGTGTCCTCGATGCGGAAGACGAACACCCCGCCGGTATGGCGGGCGTAGGCCCAGTTGAACAGGGCCGTGCGGACCAGTCCGACATGCGGGGTTCCGGTCGGCGACGGACAGAACCGCACGCGCACAGGCCCTGTCATCATCTGCCCTTCCGGACCACGGGGTTGGTCAGAGTTCCGATGCCCTCGATGGTGATGCTCACGGTGTCACCGTCTTCGATCGGCCCCACACCGGCCGGCGTTCCGGTGAGGATCAGATCACCGGGCAGCAGCGTCATCACCGCGGAGATCCATTCGATGATGGCGCCGATATCGTGGATCAGCAGCGAGGTCCGGCTGTGCTGACGAAGCACTCCGTTGACCTCGGTGCGGATCTCCAGGTCCGACGGGTCGAGATCGGTGACGATCCACGGTCCCACCGGGCAGAAGGTGTCGTGGCCTTTGGCCCGCATCCACTGTCCGTCGGCCTTCTGCTGATCGCGGGCCGAGACGTCGTTGGCGATCGTGTACCCGAGGATGTTCTCGGCCGCCTTCGCCGCGGGCACGTCCTTGCATGGTCGGCCGATCACCACCGCCAGTTCGCCCTCGTGGTGTACCGGTGAGGCGGCGGCCGGGAGTTGGATCGCAACACCGGGTCCGATGATCGAGGTGTTGGGCTTGAGGAAGATAATCGGATCTTCCGGCGCGGCATCGCCACCCATCTCAATGACGTGCTCGAGATAGTTCTTGCCCATGCAGACCACCTTGCTGGCCAGGATCGGCGCCAGCAGTCGCACATCGGCCAGCGGCCAGGACCGCTCGGTAAAGGTCGGCGTACCGAAGGGATGCTCCGCGATCTCACGGGCGACGGCGGCATCGCCCTCACCCTCGATGCTGACAAAGGCGACCCCGTCGGGGCTGGCGATACGACCGAGACGCATTCGTGAAAGCCTACTGGCCGATGGTGGCCCCACCGCGTGCACCGGTTGACCGGGCGTTGGCCTAACCTGTACCGCAGGGGAAACCACTCGCGGGAGTCCGGGCAACCGGTCTGAGAAGGTGACATACAGCGTCGCCGACCGCATGACCGTCCGGGTAATGCCGGGTAGGGAGCGTCCGTCATGACTGTTCTATTCACACTGTGGGATTACGACGTCACCGCCATCGAAGGCGCGTCGGTGATCCTGGCCCTGATCGCCATCGCCCTCGGCATCCGCGGGACCCGCTGGACCTGGCCCCTCTACTTCCTGTCGAGCCTGCTGTACGGCTGGTTGTTCGTCGAATTCGACCTGTTCGCCTCGGCCGCCATGCAACTGATCTTCATGGCCGCGGCCATCTGGGGCTGGTTCTCCTGGGGCAAGGAGGGTGTCCGGATGCCCGGCCGGCTCAGCCCCGCCGCGCGGGTAGGCACCGTTGTCGCCACCGGCGTCGCGTGGGCACTGGTGGCGCCCCTGCTCCAGAGCATCGGCGGCGCCGCAACCTGGGGCGACGCCTTCATGCTCGCGGGTTCGGCGACCGCCCAGTTGCTCATGGTGCTGCAGAAGAAGGAAACCTGGCCCGCGTGGATCATGGTGAACACCGTCGGTGCGGTGCTCTACGCCAGCCAGGGCCTCTATTTCACGTCGCTGTTCTACGCGGTCCTCATCGGCATGGCCGTCGCCGGATGGCGGGCGTGGTCGACACGCTCCGCCACCCCCGCCGTCGAGCAGCCGGTGTCATCGCGTGGGTGAGCCGGCGCGCGCCGGTCTGATCTCGGTCGTGGGCGGAGAGTCCACCGGCAAGTCGACACTGGTCGCCGCGCTCGGCGAGCGACTGCCGGCACTCGTCGTCGGGGAGTTCCTGCGAACCTGGGTCGATCAGCACCGCGGACAGGTTCCACCGGCATCCGAACAGTCCGCCATCATGACCGCACACCGCGAGTCCGAACTCGCTGCGCTTGACGAAGCCGAGCGCGCCGGGCGGGGCTGGGTGGTCTCCGACAGCGGTCCGCTTATGACGGCCGTATACAGCATCCAGTACTACGACGATTTTTCCCTGCTGCCCCGGGCGTTGGACTGGACTGCGCGCAGCGATCAGGTGGTGTGGTGTCAGGACGACTTCCCCTGGCAGCCGGACCCGCAGCGCGACGGTGCACACGCCCGCGCCACCTCACAGCAGATCCTCACCGCGATCTTCGCCGAGCACCCCCAACTGCCGATGCTCGCCGTCCACGGATCCCTCGATGAGCGCATCGAGGCCGTTGTCGGCGCCCTCACCGCGCAGACGACGCGATCGGAGAACGGCTAGAGCCGCGCGCGGATGCGCTCGCCGACCTCTGCGGTGGAGTAGGTGTGATCCCCGCGACTGGCCAGATGCTCGGCGACGGCCCGGTCCACCCGTGCCGCGGCGGCCTCCTGTCCGATGTGGTTGAGCAGCAGTGCGACGCTCATCACCGCGGCGGTCGGATCGGCGATGCCCTTGCCCGCGATATCAGGCGCGCTGCCGTGCACCGGTTC
>CALQLM010000038.1 GCA_943331415.1 Bifidobacterium breve | reverse complement strand
GGCCGTACCCACACCGCGGCGGGTGATGCGGTTCGCGGGGGTATGGACCGGGTGGTGGCAGCAATGACGCAGTGGGCGGCGGTGGCCCGGGAGACCGCCGCTGCCCTGCGCGCAGGTGCCGAGATGTACGCCGACGCCGAATCGCGCGCCACGGCGACCCTGCGGTGACTGTGGATGTTCGGGCACGGCTGGCCGAGGGTGCCGAGGCGGTAGCCGGTCAGCTTCCGCCGATCCACGACTGGTACTACGCCGAGGCCGGTGTGCGCCTCGAGGCGTTGGCCGCGGACGCCGCGGCACTGGCATCAGCATCAGCGGCCTCTGAGGAGGCTCTGCTGTGCCAGCGTGCGGCGCTTGAGGTGATGACCGAGGGTTGGCGTGGCGGCTCCGGTTACGGCGCTGTCGAATTTTTGTCGCGGCACTGCTCGAAGTCTGCCGAACTCGTCGCGGCTCTGCGTGACGCTGCGACAATCCTGACCACGCTGGGCGCAAACCTGGAGCATGCGGTCGGGGTGAAAGTGGATGCGGCACTCAGCGGCGACTGGACGGAGGCACTGCGTACGCCGGCCGCGGCGGTGGCGGTCTACGACGAGGCGATCGCCGGCCTGGGTGCGGTTCCGTTGCCTCGTTTCGAGATCCCGTTAGCGCCGCAGCCGCCCGCCGCCGTGGGCTCTTCACGCGCCGGCGGGCCCGCACTTCCACCGATGCCGTTATCAGCGCAACCGTCGGCCTCAAGCGTGCCACCCGGTCTGCCGGCGATAGCACTGCCGAACATGGGCGGATCGTTGGCCGATCTGATCACAACGCTCGCCCAGGCGCTGGGGTCGTACTCAGATGTGGCACCGGCCTCCGATCCGCTGGACGAACCGACGGTTGCCCCGGAACAGCCCCCGCCCGCTGATGAGCCCCCGCCCGCTGATGAGCCCCCGCCCGCTGATGAGCCCCCGCCCCCTGATGAGCCCCCGCCCACCGGGGAGCCGCTCGCGGCAGAGGAATCTGTATCTGTACCCGCTCCGCCGGACACGGAAGTCCCCGCTGAGGCGGCCACCGTCGATAGTGCGGATACCCCGTGCGAGATCGCCGCCGATGAACTCCCGCAGGTCGGTCAATGAGAACGCGTCAGCTCAGCAGGTGTTGCAACTGTTCGACGAAGTCGATGTACTCGGCCGGATCGCCGGTGACCGGTGTGGCCAGCAGTGTGGTAACTCCTGCTTCGGCGAAAGCGGCGATACGTTCCTTGATGTAGCCACGCGGGCCGATCAGTGAAATATTGCGCACCAACTCGTCGGGTACCGCGGCGATCGCTTCTGCTTTGCGTCCCGAAAGATACAGATCCTGGATACGATCTGCCACCTCGCCGAACCCGTACTTGGTGGCGACGTTGTGGTAGAAGTTCTTACCCTTGGCTCCCATGCCGCCGATGTACAGCGCCAGTTGGGGTTTGGCCCAATTCAGTCGATCCTCGACATTGTCTCCGATGGCCAGCGATACACCCACCATGACGTCGAGGGCACCGAGTGCCGGGTCGCGTTTGGCCATCCCGGACCGCAGCGCCTCACCCCAGACCCGGTCGGCCCGTTCGGGGTAGAAGAAGACCGGTTGCCAGCCCTCGGCTATCTCCGCCGTCAATTCGACGTTCTGCGGCCCAAGCGAGGCGATGTGGATCGGAATATGTTCGCGGACAGGGTGATTGATCAGTCGCAACGACTTGCCCAGGCCGGTACCGCGACCCGGTGGCAGGGGAATCTGATAGTTGCGGCCCTGATGATCGACCTTGTCCCGGCGCCACACCTGTCGGCAGATCTCGACGACCTCACGGGTGCGCCCCATCGGTGCGTCGAACGGCACACCGTGGAAACCCTCCATCACCTGTGGTCCGGAGGTCCCGATACCCAACCGGAAGCGTCCGTCGGAGACATAGTCAAGGCCGGCAGCCGTCATCGCCAGGAGGGTTGGTGTCCGGGTGTAAATAGGGAAGACGCCCGACCCCAATTCGATGGTCGAGGTTTTGGCGGCGAGATAACCCAACTGGCTCACCGCGTCGAAGGAGTACGCCTCGGCCACCAGGGCGAGGTTGACGCCCTGCTTCTCCAGGACGCCAACGTGGTCGACGGCCTCACGGAAACCGCCCGAATAATCAAGGAATACGCCAGTTCGCATGTACCGGTTATATCCGGTCAGCGAAACAGGGCGACGATCCGGTCCTCGTGTGTCACTGCGGGCGCATCGGGATCCGGCAACGTGGTGCGCGGCAACGTGGCATCGGGATCGGCGAACTCGCGGTATTTCTTATCACCGGTCAGGTGAAACAACAGGAAGCCGGTCAACAGCGCCCGGACGGTTTTCTGGGTCTTGCTGCTCGAACCCGGGAAACCCAGGAGTCCGATCAGGTGGCGCTTCTCCGCCAGGCCCGCCGCGTTAGCCTTATCAATGGTCCGCAGCACGGCCCCGTCCCACGCGTGGGCGACCTCAAGGGCATCAGTGCGGAGCGACTTCTGATCGTCGGGTGTGGCGAGCACCAAACCGGGCACCGTCAACGTCGCCGCGGGGTGCTCGGCGGACGGCGCGGTGACCGACGGAAACGCTGCGGCTGCGGCCTGTATTCGGTCACCGGCCGCCGCCGCGGCGAATACCGCCGCCGCACCACCGAATCCGTGCCCGGCCAGGCCCAGCTTCTTCGGACTCACGCTGATGTCTCCCGAGCCCAGTCGCACACCGCAGATCACGTCCAGGGTGGTGCCGAGGTCAGCGGCCAGAGTGAGCACCGAGGGCGCCAGTCCGCGCTGGGTGTCCGGCGCGGCCGTGACGATGCCCCAACTGGCCAGGTGCTCACAGGTGTCGGCATAGTGCGCGGCATCGGTGAGCCAGTCATGACCGAAGGCCACCCCGGGAAGGCCGAAGCCCGAAGCCGGTGTGTAGACGATGCCCGGGATACCGGCAAAAGCCAGGTCACCGCGCAGAACCCGGTGCGGACCACGCCGGGTCAGGGCGGTGAAGGTCTTGCGCGTCCGGGCCACCTGACGACCGTAGCCGACCGGACCGGCGGGGTCGGGCGGACTATCCTTGTTCTTCGTGTGCGGAATCGTGGCGTATGTGGGGCACCGGCCCGCCCGCGATGTGGTGATCGACGCACTGCGCCGGATGGAGTACCGCGGATACGACTCCTCCGGTCTGGCCGTGCTCGACGGTGAGGGCGGGCTGACGATCCGCCGCCGGGCCGGACGACTGGCCAATCTGGAAGCCGCGCTGACCGAGACGGACTCTGAGGCGCTGAGGGGAACTGCCGGGATCGGCCACACCCGGTGGGCCACCCATGGTCGGCCCACTGATCGCAACGCCCACCCGCATCGTGACGCCGCCGGGAAGTTCGCCGTCGTGCACAACGGCATCATCGAGAACTTCGCCACACTGCGCGCGGAACTTGAAGACCAGGGCGTCGAGTTCGCCAGCGATACCGATACCGAGGTGGCCGTGCATCTGGTGGCCCGCGCCTATCACCAGGGCGCGACCGCCGGTGACTTCAACGCGTCGGTGTTATCGGTGCTGCGGCGACTTGAGGGTCAATTCACCCTGGTGTTCGCTCATGCCGACGATCCCGACACCATCATCGCCGCGCGACGGTCCACGCCATTGGTCGTCGGGATCGGCGAGGGCGAGATGTTCCTCGGCTCCGATGTCGCGGCGTTCATCTCCTACACCCGCGAAGCGGTCGAACTCGGTCAGAATCAGGCCGTGGTGATCACCGCCGACGGCTACCGGATCACCGACTTCGACGGCAATGATGCTTCCGCCGACGCTCGTCCGTTTCATATCGACTGGGACCTCTCGGCAGCCGAGAAAGGCGGCTACGAGTACTTCATGCTCAAGGAGATCGCCGAGCAACCGGCCGCGGTCGCCGCCACGCTCCTCGGCCACTTCGTCGACGGACGCATCGTCCTTGACGAGCAGCGGCTCTCCGATCAGGAGTTGCGCGAAGTCGATAAGGTCTTCATTGTCGCCTGCGGCACGGCTTTCCACTCCGGCCTGCTGGCCAAATACGCCATCGAGCATTGGACTCGCCTGCCGGTCGAGGTGGAGTTAGCCAGCGAGTTCCGTTACCGTGACCCGGTTTTGGACCGCGGCACCCTGGTAATCGCCATCTCGCAGTCCGGCGAGACCGCCGACACCTTGGAGGCGGTGCGTCACGCGAAGGCGCAGAAGGCCAAGGTGCTGGCCATCTGCAATACCAACGGCAGCCAGATCCCGCGCGAAGCCGATGCCGTCCTCTACACCCGCGCCGGCCCGGAGATCGGGGTGGCCGCCACCAAGACATTTCTGGCGCAGCTCACCGCGAACTATCTCGTCGGTCTGGCGCTGGCTCAGGCCAGAGGTACCAAGTACCCCGACGAGGTTGCCCGCGAGTACCGCGAACTGGAGTCGATGCCTGCTCTGGTGGAGCAGGTGCTCGGGCGTCTCGATTCGGTGGCCGAACTCGGCCGACGGTTCGCCGACGCGTCCACGGTGTTATTCCTCGGCCGCCACGTCGGCTATCCGGTGGCGCTGGAAGGTGCGCTCAAGCTCAAGGAACTCGCCTATATGCATGCCGAGGGCTTCGCGGCCGGCGAACTCAAACACGGCCCGATCGCGCTGATCGAGGACGGACTGCCGGTGATCGTCGTGATGCCCTCGCCGAAGAACGCCGCGATGCTGCACGGGAAACTGCTGAGCAATATCCGGGAGATCCAGGCCCGCGGCGCGATCACCATCGTCATCGCCGAGGAGGGTGATGACACGGTTCGTCCGTATGCTGATCACCTCATCGAGATACCCGCCGTATCAACGCTTTTCCAGCCGCTGCTCTCGACGGTGCCACTTCAGGTTTTCGCGGCGTCGGTGGCGCGTGCCCGCGGTTACGATGTTGACAAGCCGCGAAATCTCGCCAAGTCCGTCACGGTCGAGTAGCGCCTGATGCGGTACTACTACACCGCCGAGCAGATCCGGGCGGCCGAAGCACCACTGCTTTCCGCGTTGCCGGATGGTGCGTTGATGCGTCGCGCCGCCACCGGTTTGGCCAACGCGATCGCGACCGAGCTGCGCCGCCGCACTGCCGGTGTCGCCGGAAGGCGGATCTGCGCCGTCATCGGATCCGGGAACAACGGCGGGGATGCGCTGTGGGCGGCGGCTTTTCTTCGCCGCCGCGGCGTCGCCGCATCGGCAGTCCTGCTGCGGCCCGAGCACACCCACGCGCACGCCCTGCGGGCATTCCGGTCCGCAGGTGGCCGCGTCGTTGCCACTGTCCCGCCCGATACCGATCTGGTGATTGATGGTGTGGTGGGTATCTCCGGTCAGGGCCCGCTACGCCCGGCCGCGGCGGAGGTGTTCGCGGACGTGGACTCCGCGGGGATCCCGGTGGTCGCGGTGGATGTTCCCAGCGGTGTCGATGTCACGACCGGATCGATCCACGGCCCTGCGGTACGGGCCGCGCTCACGGTCACGTTCGGTGGACTCAAACCGGTGCACGCATTCGCCGACTGCGGTCGAACCGACCTTGTCGATATCGGTCTGGATCTTCCCGCGACCGATCTGATGGGTCTCGACGCCGCCGATGTCGCGGCGCACTGGCCGATACCGGGGCCGCGCGACGATAAGTACACCCAGGGTGTCGTCGGTGTCCTGGCCGGTTCGGCGCAGTACCCCGGCGCGGCGATCCTGTGTACCGGCGCCGCGGTGGCGGCCACCTCGGGCATGGTCCGATACGCGGGGACCGCCGCGGCCGATGTCGTCTCGCACTGGCCGGAGGTCGTGATCGCTCCCAGTGCCCCGGCCGCCGGGCGGGTCCAGGCCTGGGTCGTCGGGCCCGGACTGGGAACCGACGAAGCAGCCCTGATGGCGCTGACATTCGCCCTTAACAGCGATCTTCCGGTAATCGTCGATGCCGACGGGCTCACCGTGTTGGCCGCGCATCCGCATCTGGTGACCGCTCGGGCGGCACCGACCGTGCTGACCCCGCACGCCGGGGAGTACGCCCGACTGGCCGGTGAGCCGGTCGGCGAGGACCGGGTTGCGGCCGCCCGACGGCTGGCCGCAACATTCGGTGCCACGGTGCTACTCAAGGGCAATGTCACCGTCATCGCAGGAGCAGGACCGCGGCACCCGGTCTTTCTCAATCCGGCCGGCGGCTCGTGGGCGGCCACGGCCGGGTCCGGCGATGTTTTGTCCGGAATCATCGGCGCACTCCTTGCGGCCGGGCTGGCACCCGTCGACGCCGCAGCGTGCGCGGCCTTCGTCCATGCGCGCGCCGCCAACGACTCAGCGGCCGACCCGGGGCCGGTGTCGGTACCGACCTCGGCGTCGCGCATCCTTAGTCATATTCGCCACGCCATCGCCCACCTGTGAAGCCGAAGGACAGTCCATGCCGCACGCCAAATTCCGGTCTCCGTCGATCGCCCCGGCGTACACGGGTCGGCTGGCCACCAACCCGATTCCGTCGCTGCGACTGCCCGATGACGCCATGGAACCCGCTGCGGCCTACCGCTTCATCCACGACGAACTCATGCTCGACGGGAGTTCCCGGCTGAATCTGGCGACATTCGTCACGACGTGGATGGATCCGGAAGCCGAGAAGCTGATGGCCGAGACGTTCGACAAGAACATGATCGACAAGGACGAGTACCCGGCGACCGCTGCAATCGAATCCCGCTGTGTGTCCATGGTCGCCGCGCTCTTCCATGCCGAAAACCTGCTCGACGACGATCCCGCCAGCGCGATCGGAGCCTCCACGGTCGGATCGTCGGAGGCGGTCATGCTTGCCGGGCTGGCGTTGAAGTGGCGCTGGAAGGACCGGGTGTCAACCAAGGACAAGAATGCCTGGAAGACCCGCACGCCCAACCTGGTGATGGGTTCCAACGTTCAGGTGGTGTGGGAGAAGTTCTGTCGCTACTTCGAAGTCGAAGCCCGCTACCTGCCGATGGCCGAGGACCGTTACGTGATCACGCCAGAACAGGTGATCGACGCCGTTGACGAAGACACCATCGGGGTGGTCGGAATCCTGGGCACCACCTACACCGGCGAACTCGAGCCGATCGCCGAGATCTGCGCGGCACTGGACACGCTGCAGCGCGACACCGGACTGGATATTCCGGTGCACGTCGACGCCGCCAGTGGTGGTTTCGTCGTCCCGTTCCTGCATCCGCAGATCGTGTGGGACTTTCAGCTGCCGCGGGTGGCGTCGATCAACGTCAGCGGTCATAAGTACGGGCTGACTTATCCCGGTGTCGGGTTCGTGGTGTGGCGTAACTCCGACGCACTTCCCGAGGATCTGATCTTCCGGGTCAACTATCTCGGCGGCGATATGCCGACCTTCACCCTGAACTTCTCCAAGGGTGGTAATCAGGTCGTCGGCCAGTACTACAACTTCCTGCGACTGGGCCGCTCCGGCTATACGAACGTGATGGAAACGCTGTCGGCAACCGCGCTGTGGTTCTCCGAAAAGCTGCGAGAGTCCAAACATTTCGACGTGATCTCGGATGGCTCGAAGATCCCGGTGGTGGCGTTCAAGCTGTCCGGCGACTTTGGCTACAACGAATACGACATCTCCGCGGCACTGCGCATCTACGGCTGGCAGGTGCCGGCGTACACCATGCCCGAGGGCGCCGAGAATATCTCGGTGTTGCGGGTGGTGGTGCGCGAAGGGTTCTCGTCGGATCTGGCCCGCTCGCTGTGGGAGGACCTGCATGCGGTGATCGACCACCTGGCCGAGATCAAGCCCGGCGGCCACTTCACCGAGGAACGCTTCGCGCACTAGCAGC
>CALQLM010000037.1 GCA_943331415.1 Bifidobacterium breve | reverse complement strand
TCACTGATCTGCTCGTGCACCGACGCGGCGACCAGTACCGAACCCGGCCGCGCGACCGATGTCACCCGGCTGGCCAGGTTCACCGGGCTACCGAACCAGTCACCGGCGCGGCTGACCGCAGGTCCATAGGCCACCCCCACCCGCAATTGCGGCAGTAACTCGTCGGCTTCGGTGGCTTCGATGAGTGCGAGCATCACATCCAGGAGTGCGGCGGCGTCGGTCGAGACGAACATCACGGCGTCGCCGATGGTCTTGATCAGTCGAACCGGCGCCACCGCGACATCGCGAGCGAGATCAGCCAGCCGGTTGGCCAGCAGCTCGATACCTTCCGGAGGCAGCTCCTCACCCAGCCGGGTGAACCCGACGAGATCGGCGAATGCGCAGGCCACCATGCGCGCGCCGGGTAGTGGCGCTCCGGCCCGGCGCTCACTGGCATTGACGGCATCGGTCTCAGCCGCGTGACGCAGTTGAAGCAGCAGCATGTCCTCGATCATCGGACCCAACAGCGGTGCCGCCATACTCACCAGTTTCTGTGAGCCCTTGGCGATCTCGAGTTCGGACACACCTGGGTACAGGACGGGACCCAGCGCGGCGGAGCGCATCACCTCGGCGGCGTTTGACAGTCCCTCGGCAAGAACCCGAACGACGGTCAGCAGCTGCTCGGGGTCGATACCCAATTCCAGAAAGCGTTTGATGTGAACGGCGGTGTCAGCATCGGGCCGCATGAAGACCAGCGCATCGGGATCGTCGACCTGAGGCAGCCCGCTGGCTCGATGGAAGCGGTTCAGCACATCGATGTCGAGGCCGACCTGCTCGCTGATCTCGCGGGCCGAAACATAGGTCCCGTCGTCGCCGAGGACCTGGCGCGCGGCGAGCAGCATCGGCGCGAACGACTCACGGATCTGCTCGACCGTGACGCCTTGGTCGAGCAGCCACGGGATCAACTCAGCCCGCTCGACGCGGCTCCGTCCGGTCAGCCCGTCCAGCAGCCCGGAAGACTCCACATCGAATTCGCCGCTCATGACACCGGCGGTCGCCGATTCGCCCACGGCCGTGCCGCTTCGATCTGGGCACTCAGCGATAACAGTGTCGCCTCATCCGACGGCCGCCCGACGAGCTGGATAGAAAGCGGCAGATGATCGCCGTCCAGGGCCCAGGGCACTGAGGCCGCGGGCTGACCGGTCGCATTGAAGATCGCGTTGAACGGCACCCGCGACGCGACCATCGCCAGTGTGCTCACCCCGCCCCGATGCTGATAGCGCCCCACCCGCGACGGCCCGGCCGCGGCACCGGGAGTGATCACGACATCGATATCGTCGAAGATTGACTGCACCCGCGCCGCCAGCGCCGGCTCGGCCGCGCGTACTTTCGCGATCTGGCTGTCCGAGATCAGACCACCGAGCCGCGCGATAGCCCGCGTTCGCGGTTCGAGGCGTTCCGGGTAGGGCAATTTCTGCACATCTTCGTATACCCCGCGCCACATCCGCGGCAGCACATGGCCGTACACGGCCCAGGCCGGGTAGTCCGGGTCGCGCCAGAACACTTCGTGGCCGAGGTCGCGCAGCAGAGCCTCCGCCCCGTCCAGTGCCTGCTGCTGGGCCCGGCCGACGCGGCCGATCATCGTGGTCGGCAGCGTGGCGCTCAACGCGATTCGCAACCGGCCCGGCTTGCGGGCGGCGGCTTTGACGAACCCGCCGCGGGGAGCTTTTCCGGTGTTGGTCACGTCCAAGAACAACGCTGCGTCTTCGACCGTGCGCGCCAGCGGACCGTTGACACTCAGCCCGCACCACGCGTCGTCGTGCGGGGCGATCGGAACCCGATCCCGCTGCGGCTTGAGGCCGTAGATCCCGCACCAGCCGGCCGGGATACGGATCGACCCCGCGCCGTCGGAGCCCAACGCGAGCGGAGCCAGACCGGCAGCCACCGCGGCGGCGCTTCCGCCACTGCTGCCGCCGGGGGTGTAGGCCAGATCCCACGGGTTGTGCGTAGCCCCGTAAGACACCGTCTCGGTGAAGGGCCACAGCATCATCTCCGGCACCGAAGTCTTACCCAGGATCACCGCCCCGGCTGCCCGCAGCGCGCGCACCGCGTCGGCGTCGGCGGTGGCCGGCAGGTCGTAGGCGCTGCTGCCGTAGGAGGTGAATTCGCCGCCGACGTCGACGTCATCCTTGATCGCGATCGGGACGCCGAGCATCGGCAGCCGCTCGCCGGCATCGAGTCGCTCCTGGGCGGCGGCGGCCTCCCGACGGGCGCTGTCGGCCATCACCACCCGGTAGGAACGCAACTCCCGATCCACCCGGGTGATCCGCTCGAGATACAGCTCGAGTAACGCCGGCGCGGTGATGGTGCCGGCGGCGAGCATGCGAGCCTGTTCGGCGGCGCCGGCGAAGGCGATGTCGGTGACGTCCACTGGACGCAGCGTAGCCGCTGCACCTGCCCCGTAACCGCTACGGTGGTCCGATGGCATGTGTGTTCTGCGAGATCGTGGCCGGGACTGCTCCGGCCGTTCGGGTTTACGAGGACGACGAGGTTCTGGGCATCCTTGACATCCGCCCGTTCACCCGTGGTCACACCCTGGTGATCCCCAAGCCGCACAGTGTCGATCTCACCGACACCCCGTCGTCCACCCTGGCCGCCATGATGGATGTCGGCAAGCGCATCGCACAGGCCACCCGAGTGTCGGGTCTGGCCGCGACCGGCAACAACATCGCGATCAATGATGGCAAGTCGGCGATGCAGACGGTCTTCCACATACACCTGCACGTGATCCCGCGCCGCGACGGCGACAAGGTGTCCTTCGTCAAGGGCATGCTGCTGCGCCGGGACCCCGACCGTGAGGCCACCGGCAGCATCCTGCGCGATGCACTGGCGGGGATGCCGTGAGTGCGCTCACCGAGAAGGCACTCGGGGCCTTCGTGCGCGTACACGACGCGCTCTACCAACGCTCCGGAGGCCTTATCGGACACCGGATTCCCGGCGCGCCCAACAGCCTGCTGCTGCATACCGTCGGTGCCAAAACCGGGCTGCCGCGCACCAACACGCTGTCCTACGCACTCGATGGTGATACTTATCTGGTGGTGGCGTCCAATGGTGGCGACCGCCGTTCACCGGGCTGGTACCACAACCTGAAGGCCAATGCGGACATCGAGGTCAACGTCGGCCGCCGCCGGTTCGCCGCAATCGCACAGTCGGTGTTGCCCGACGATGCGGACTACGCGCGGCTCTGGCGGATTGTCAACGCCAACAATGCCGATCGCTATGACGGATACCAGGCCAGAACCGACAGGCCGATTCCCGTGGTCCGGATCACCGCGTCAGACCGGCCCGTCGCGCCGCCCGGTTGACTACGTCGTCGAGCATCGCCGGTGTGAGACGGCCGGTGAACATGTTCTGCTGACTCGGGTGGTAGCACCCCAGCAACTGCAGACCCGACGGGTACTGAGCCACCGCGCCATGGCCGAATTGAGGCTTGGGCGTGAGCTTTTCGCCAACCATCCGCAGCGCGGCCTGCCAGGCAAATCCACCAAGCGCCACGATGACCCGCACATGCGGGCTAATCATCCGCCACTCGGCATCAAGCCACGGCTCACACGTCGAGCGCTCAGCGGGCGTCGGAGTGTTCCCCGGCGGGGCGCAGCGCACCGCGGCTGCCACCCGGATGCCGATGGCCGCAAGGCCGTCGGCGGCGTCCGCGCTGACCGGTGAGTTCACCAGACCGCCGCGGTGCAGTGCGGCGAATAACTGATCCCCGGACCGGTCGCCGGTGAATACCCGGCCGGTCCGATTGGCTCCATGCGCGGCCGGCGCCAACCCCAACACCAGAATGCGGGGCTGCGGCGAACCCCACCCCATCGCCGGACGGCCCCAGTACGGCTGCTCAGCGAATGCGCGGCGCTTGACCATCGCGACCTCCTCCCGCCAGCCGACCAGACGAGGGCAGGCCCGGCAGACACTGATCTGCGAATCGAGTGCATCGAGGTCGCCTACCGCCTCAGCCAGTGCCACAACCTGCGACGCGGTACCGGCGACGGGAGTCGATGCGGTAGCCGGGTCCCCGGGCCAGCCAGAGCCGGGTGGCACCGGAGATCCGAACAGCACACCGGTGCGCGGATGCGGCAGGATCACGGCGCGAATCTATGCTGCGTGAAGTGAGAACATCACGGTGGCCCGCACTGCTGATCCTGTGCTCGGCGTTTCTGGCCGCAGCAGGCAATGGCATCTCGCTGGTCGCCTTCCCGTGGTTGGTGCTACAACGCACCGGAAGCGCCACCGAGGCATCCATCGTTGCCGGGGCGGGAACCCTGCCTCTGTTGTTCGCCACCCTGATCGCCGGAACCGCCGTCGACTTCTTGGGCCGGCGCCGGGTGGCCATGCTCGCTGACGCAATGTCGGCACTGTCGGTCGCGGCGATCCCGGTCCTGGCGCTGACCATGGGCGCCGGGGTGCTGAACACCGTGGTGCTGGCCGGCCTGGCCGCACTCGGGGCCTTCTTCGATCCCGCCGGGATGACGGCACGTTTGTCGATGCTGCCCGAGGCGGCGCGCCGGGCCGATTGGACCCTTGACCACACCAACAGCGTCTACGAGGCGGTGTTCAATCTCGCCTACATCACCGGGCCGGGTATCGGCGGTCTGCTCATCGCGACACTCGGCGGTATCAGCACCATGTGGGTCACCGCCGGGGCCTTCGGCCTCTCGATTCTGGCCATGGCCGTGCTGCGCCTGCCCGGCGTGGATCGACCAGAGCCCGAGGAACGGCCCGACGGCGTGGTGTCCGGCGTGGTCGAGGGACTGCGCTTCGTCTGGAACAACCGGGTGTTGCGTGCGCTCGGGCTGCTCGAGCTTGCGGTCACCGGCCTGTACCTGCCGATGGAAAGCGTGCTGTTCCCCAAGTACTTCAGCGATCGCAACGAACCCGCGCACCTCGGTTGGGTGTTGATGGCGCTGTCGATCGGCGGGTTGGTCGGGGCACTGAGTTGGACGGTGCTGTCGCGTATCGCCAGCAAGCGCACCACCGTGCTGACTGCGGTTGCGACCTTCGGGACCGCGGCGACGGTGATCGCCTTCCTGCCGCCGCTACCGGTGATCCTGGTGCTCTCGGCCGTCGTCGGCCTGGTGTACGGGCCCATCGGGCCGATCTACAACTCGGTGATGCAAACCCGCACACCCGAGCAGATGCGCGGCCGGGTGGTCGGTGTGATGACGTCGATGGCCTATGCCGCCGGACCAGTCGGATTCATGATCGCCGGCCCACTGGTGGATGCCTTCGGACTGCGGGTGGCGTTCTTGTCCTTGGCACTGCCGGTTCTGGTGATCGCACTGCTGTGCCCGTGGGCGCCCGCATTTCGTGAACTGGATTCCCCCGCACCTAAGATGTCGTGATGGGGATGTCCCGATGACCGCGAGTGTCCTGGCGGCTCTGATCGACGAACTCGGCGATTCGGTGGTCGTCACTGACCCGGAGATCCTGGCCTCCTATCGGTACGACTGGGCCAGGGACCCGGGCGCCGGCATGCCGATGGCGGTGGTCCGGCCAACCTCAACCGAGCAGGTTCAGGCCGTGCTGCGCTGGGCCAGCGCGCACCTCGTCCCAGTGGTGCCCCGCGGCGCGGGCACCGGACTCTCCGGTGGGGCGACCGCGGTCGACGGCGGGATCGTGCTCTCGACGGAGAAGATGCGCGAGATCACTGTGGATCCGATCACCCGCACGGCCATCGTGCAGCCGGGGCTACTCAATGCCGAAGTGAAGAAAGCCGTTGCAGCCCAGGGACTCTGGTACCCGCCGGATCCATCGTCGTATGAGATCTGCAGTATCGGCGGCAACGTCGCCACCAACGCAGGCGGACTGTGTTGCGTCAAGTACGGCGTCACGACCGACTATGTGCTGGGGATGCAGGTGGTGCTGGCCGATGGCACCGCCGTGCGACTCGGTGGTCCGCGCCTGAAGGATGTGGCCGGGCTGAGCCTGACAAAACTGTTCGTCGGCAGCGAGGGCACCCTGGGGGTGGTCACCGAGGTGACATTGCGACTGCTGCCGCCGCAGCATGCCCCGGCCACGGTGGTCGCGACCTTCGACTCGGTGGAGGCAGCAGTCGGTTCGGTGGTGGCCATCACCGGGAAGATCCGGCCGTCGATGATGGAGTTCATGGACGCCGTCGCGATCAACGCCGTCGAGGACAAGCTGCGGATGGGCCTGGATCGCAGCGCCGCGGCGATGATGGTGGCCGCCTCCGACGACCGCGGCGCCAACGGGTTTGAGGACGCGGAGTTCATGGCCCGGATGTTCACCGAGGCCGGCGCCACCGAATGCTTTTCGACGGATGACCCGGTGGAGGGAGAGGCCTTCGTCGCGGCCCGCCGGCTCGCCATTCCAGCGGTCGAAGCCAAGGGCTCACTGCTACTCGAGGATGTGGGCGTACCAGTGCCCAAACTGGCCGACCTGGTGGGCGGGGTGGCGAAGATCGCCGCCGACGCCGGGCTGATGATCTCGGTGATCGCCCACGCCGGGGATGGCAACACCCACCCGCTGATCGTGTACGACGCCAGTGACGCCGCGATGACCGCTCGGGCGCACAAGGCATTCGGCGACATCATGGATTTGGCAATCGCGCTGGGCGGCACCATCACCGGCGAACACGGCGTGGGCCGGCTGAAGAAACCCTGGCTGGCCGGGCAGCTCGGACCCGAGGCGATGGAACTCAACCGGCGGATCAAGGCGGCGCTGGACCCGGACGGCATCCTCAACCCGGGCGCGGTCGTCTGAGGTTGGGGCTTGCGCCCTGCGCATACCTTCGGCAGAGTCAGTTCTTCATCGTTTTTCTGCAGGTCAACCCCGGGAGGAAACCCACCGTGCAATTGTCTTTGCGTTCGCAACTGACCGCGGGCGTCGCAGCCCTCAGCGCGACGGCTGTCGCCGTCGCCCCGATCGCCCAGCCCGATCTGCTGGCCGCGCCGCAGCAGGTCTCCGCCGCGGTACAGCTGTCCGCATTCGCCAACCCGGTGACAGAACTGCTCGGCACCCTGGCCTTGATTTCGGAGAACATCTTCTATCAGGACACGCTGCCCAGTCCGAGTGATCTGTTCTGGCCGGACTCGTTCTACAACTCCGACTTCACGTTCGTCTACGCGCCGATATATGACGGACTGATCCCGGATGCGGTCAATCAGTTCTCCAGCGGCGCGCTGAGCGCGGTCCTGAACAACCTGTCCGGATATATCGACACGACCGTCTACGGCGTGACCGGCGTCGCGATCGGGGTGTCCGACGCGATCTTCAACACACCCTTCGCGTTGGTCACCGCCGCCCAATTGGCCCTGGCCGGCCAGGTCGACGCGGCGATCGCCGAACTGCAGACCCAAATCCTGGTTCCGTTGCAGGACGGAATTGCCACCGGAATCCAGGCCGGCACCTACATCCTCAACAACGTGGTCGCCAACGCTACGACCCTTCTGACCGACACCCTGCCCAGGTTGATTTCCGGCCTGGCCGAGGCGACCGTGGCAGGCACAACCTACCTGGTTGAGACGGCGATCGCCGTCGCCACCGATGTCGTGTCCAATCTCGCCAGCCTGAATGTCGAAGGCGCCTGGAACGCCGCCGTCAACGGCCTCCTCGATCCCGGCTACGGTCTGCTCGGCTCGGTCGGAGCGCTCACGGTGGGCGTCGGCATCTTTGAGGACATCGACTACCCCGATATCGGCGTCGTCGAAACGGTCACTCCACCGAGCATCCGCTCGGTGCTGACCAGCGTGGGCCAGCGGGTGGGCGACTTCAGCGACTTCGGTGACGGCGGCATCCGTAACAACCCGTGCTGCACCG
>CALQLM010000036.1 GCA_943331415.1 Bifidobacterium breve | reverse complement strand
GCCTACGTCCAAAAGGGCGGACAGTGACCTGGCAGTCTCCTGATCGACTGGCCACCAATTCGCCCCTGACCGGATCCTTCTCGCGCTACGCGGACTCGTCGTCGTTCTCTGAATTCCTGCGTCGTCAAGCTCCTGGGCCTCGGCCTCGGTGATGCTCTCTGACACGTCGTCCTCCTCTTGGTCTGAGAGGCAACCTATGTCCTTTGGGGTTCGTCTGGAGGCCGGTCGGTATGACTGGTCCGGGGGTCAGCTCAGATGCGGCCGAACTCACCCTGGTGGTCGAGATCTCTGCCTACGCCGCAGAGCCAGGGTGACCGCGGTTGTGCAGGTAACATCGGCGATGGCGCAGCAGTGTCCTGACCGGTGACGGTGGACAGGGCACCTGGGGTCGCGAAACCCGCGGACCTGCCGATCCAACGAGTGAGGCCCGGACGGTACTGTGGTGGCCGACGGTTGGCCGCTGACGAGAGCAGGAGGCAGCGATGGCCCAGGAACAGACCACGCGTGGTGGCGGTGGCGGTGACGATGACGGTGCCGCCGGCGACGGGGCTGGCGGGCAGGAGCGTCGTGAAAAGCTGGCCGCGGAGACCGACGACCTACTCGACGAGATCGATGACGTACTCGAGGAAAACGCTGAGGACTTCGTCCGAGCCTACGTCCAAAAGGGCGGACAGTGACCTGGCAGTCTCCTGATCGACTGGCCACCAATTCGCCCCTGACCGGATCCTTCTCCCGCTACGCGGACTCGTCGTCGTTCTCTGAGTTCCTGCGTCGCCAAGCTCCGGATCTCCTCCCGACCAGCGGCGGGTTGCCGGACGGTGCTGGATTGTCCGCAGGCGAGTCACTGGCGCACGGGACGACTATCGTCGCCCTGCGCTATCCGGGCGGGGTGCTGATCGCGGGGGACAGGCGTTCCACCCAGGGCAATATGATCGCCGGCCGCGATGTACAGAAGGTCTATATCACTGACGATTACACCGCGACCGGCATTGCCGGCACCGCGGCGCTGGCGGTCGAGTTCGCCCGGCTGTACGCCGTCGAGCTCGAGCATTACGAGAAGCTCGAAGGCGTTCCGATGACGTTCGCCGGCAAGGTGAATCGGCTGGCGATCATGGTGCGCGGCAACCTGGGTGCAGCGTTGCAGGGCTTTGTCGCGCTACCACTTCTTGTGGGCTACGACCTCGACGATTCTGATTCGAATGCCGCGGGGCGGATCGTGTCCTTCGACGCCGCCGGGGGCTGGCATATCGAGGAGGAGGGTTACCAGGCGGTGGGCTCAGGCTCGCTGTTCGCTAAAGCGTCGATGAAGAAACTGTATCCCGCTGTGGCAGATGCCGATTCGGCACTGAAGGTCGCGGTTGAGGCCCTGTACGACGCCGCCGACGACGACTCGGCGACCGGCGGGCCGGATCTGGTCCGGGGTATCTTCCCGACGGCGGTCACCATTGAAGCCGGCGGAGCGCTTGAAGTGACGGGGGAACGGATCGAACGTCTTGCGCGCGAGGTGATTGCCGTTCGCACGCGTACCGACGAATTCGGCCCTGGCACGGGGCCGAGCAACGTGGCGCCGCGGGCCGACTCATGAGCTTTCCGTATTTCATCTCTCCTGAGCAGGCGATGCGTGAGCGCTCGGAGCTTGCCCGCAAAGGCATTGCCCGGGGTCGCAGTGTGGTGACGTTGGCCTACGCCGGTGGGGTGTTATTCGTCGCTGAGAATCCTTCACGCTCGCTGCAGAAAGTCAGCGAGATCTACGACCGGGTCGGGTTCGCCGCCGTCGGCCGCTTCAACGAATTCGACAGCTTGCGCCGAGGCGGAATTCAGTACGCCGACACCCGTGGATACGCCTACGACCGTCGTGATGTGACGGGTCGGCAATTGGCGAACGTCTATGCCCAAACGCTCGGAACCATCTTCACCGAACAGGCCAAGCCCTACGAAGTCGAACTGTGTGTCGCCGAAGTGGCCCACTATGGGGAATCCAAGGCACCGGAGATTTACCGCATCACTTACGACGGGTCGATTGCCGATGAGCCCGATTTCGTGGTGATGGGCGGCACCACCGAACCGATCGCGAACGCACTCAAAGAGACCTACTCCGCGAATGCCGAACTGGACGAGGCGGTTCGCATCGCAGTCGGCGCGCTCCGGGCCGGCATCACCAGCACTGCGGGCAATGCCACGCCGGCTGCCGAACCCCGCGTGTTAGGTCCCGCCACGTTGGAGGTGGCGATCCTCGATGCCACCCGGCCGCGCCGTGCCTTCCGGCGGATCTCCCGTCCGGCGCTGGAAGCCATGCTGCCCGAATCCGATGACCCGCCCGCCATCGGTACGGACACCTCCGCCGAGGCGGGATCGTAAGTCCCGGGTCGCCCCGCGGCGCCGCGGTTGCCCCCTGTGGGTTCGCTGCCCGATTCAGCCTTTTCCGGGTGGCTGGCCCACCAAGACCGACCGGCGACCAGTAGTCTCGGTTCCGTGCAGCGCAGAATCATGGGCATCGAAACCGAGTTCGGTGTCACCTGCACATTCCACGGTCATCGGCGGCTCAGCCCGGACGAGGTCGCCCGGTATCTGTTTCGGCGCGTGGTGTCCTGGGGCCGCAGTTCCAACGTCTTCCTGCGCAATGGAGCGCGGCTGTACCTCGACGTCGGCAGCCACCCGGAGTACGCGACGGCCGAGTGCGACAACCTGATCCAGCTGGTCACGCACGACCGCGCGGGCGAGCGGGTGCTGGAAGACCTCCTCATTGACGCCGAACAGCGGTTGGCCGATGAGGGCATCGGCGGAGATATCTACCTGTTCAAGAACAACACCGACTCTGCCGGCAACTCCTATGGCTGTCACGAGAATTATCTGATCGTGCGGGCCGGAGAGTTCTCCCGGATCTCCGACGTGCTGTTGCCGTTCCTGGTCACCCGACAGCTGATCTGCGGTGCCGGCAAGGTCCTGCAGACCCCGAAAGCCGCCACGTTTTGCCTGTCTCAGCGTGCCGAGCACATTTGGGAGGGCGTTTCCAGCGCCACCACTCGATCGCGTCCGATCATCAACACCCGGGATGAGCCGCACGCGGACGCCGAGAAGTACCGGCGCCTGCACGTGATCGTCGGCGATTCCAACATGAGCGAGACCACGACCATGCTCAAGGTCGGATCCGCCTCCCTGGTGCTGGAGATGATCGAGGCGGGTGTGCCGTTCCGCGACTTCTCCCTGGACAATCCGATCCGCGCCATCCGCGAGGTCAGCCATGATCTGACCGGGCGCCGGCCGGTGCGGCTGGCCGGTGGACGGCAGGCCAGTGCGCTGGACATTCAGCGCGAGTATTACGCCCGCGCCGTCGAGTACCTGCAGTCGCGCGAGCCCAACACCCAGATCGAGCAGGTGGTCGACCTGTGGGGTCGCCAGCTCGACGCGGTCGAGAGCCAGGACTTCGCCAAGGTCGACACCGAGATCGACTGGGTGATCAAGCGCAAACTGTTCCAGCGTTACCAGGACCGCTACAGCATGGAACTGTCGGACCCCAAGATCAGCCAACTCGACCTGGCTTATCACGACATCAAACGTGGCCGCGGCGTGTTCGACATCCTGCAGCGCAAAGGGCTGGCGGCCCGGGTCACCACCGATGAGGATATTGAAGCCGCCGTCGACACCCCGCCGCAGACCACGCGGGCCAAGCTTCGCGGCGAGTTCATCAGTGCCGCCCAGGAAGCCGGCCGTGACTTCACTGTGGACTGGGTGCATCTCAAGCTCAACGATCAGGCGCAGCGCACGGTGTTGTGCAAGGACCCGTTCCGCTCCTCCGACGAGCGAGTGAAACGGCTCATCGCCAGTATGTGAGTCGCCCGGCTGGGGCGGTGTTTGCCGCTAAGGTTGAGCGCGTGGCGTTCTCCAAAGTCGAGCGGTTGATGAACCTGGTCATCGCGCTGCTCTCCACCCGCGGGTATCTGACCGCCGAGCGGATCCGGGCCAGTGTGGCCGGCTATGCCGAATGTCCGACCGACGAGGCGTTCTCCCGGATGTTCGAGCGGGATAAGGCTGAGTTACGCGATCTCGGCATCCCACTGGAGACCGGCAGAGTGTCCAATTTCGATCCAGCGGAGGGCTACCGCATCAAGCAGGATGCCTACGCATTGCCCGATATCGACCTGACCCGCGATGAGGCCGCGGCCGTCGCCGTCGCCACCAAACTATGGGAGTCGCCCGAGCGGATCACCGCCGCACAGGGTGCATTGCTGAAGTTGCGGGCGGCCGGCGTGGACGTCGACCCCGCAGCCGGCGTTGCCATCACCACCGGGATCGGTCCGATGGGCCTGCGGGGTTCCGAGGACGCGCTCGGAGTCCTGCTGGCCGCCATCAACGCCGGGCAGGCGGTGCAGTTCCAGCATCGGCCCACCCCGGTCGAGCCCTACACCGAACGCACGGTGGAACCCTGGGGAGTGGTCACCGCGATGGGACGTTGGTACCTGGTGGGTCACGATCGGGACCGGGAGGCGACCCGGATATTTCGGCTCTCGCGAATCGGACCCGACGTCAAAACCAGTGGGTCCGAGGGTGCGGTCACCCGTCCCGACGGGGTCAATCTGCGGGCAATCGTGGATCAGGCCATCGGTGAGACGTCCAGCGGAGGTCAGGCGCTGGTGTGGGTGGCCGACGGGCATGCCACCGCGCTGCGCCGCGCGGGGCACGTGAGCGGTCGTCGCAGCATCGGCGGTCGGGAGGGCGACATCATCGACATCGATGTTGGCGCGCTCGACCGGTTGGCCCGCGAGATCGCCGGATACGGTGTCGACGCACTGGTGCTCGAACCCGCATCATTGCGCGAGGACGTGCTGGCGCGGCTGACCGCCCAAGCTGAGGCTCGGTGATGCTATGACACCGGTTTCCACCCGCCTTATGCGGCTGCTCAACATGGTTCCCTATTTCCAGGCGAATCCCAGGACCACCTATGCCAAAGCGGCCGCCGATCTCGGGGTGACCCGCAAGCAACTGGAACAGGACCTCAACCAGCTCTGGCTGTGTGGCCTGCCCGGTTACGGCCCCGGCGATCTGATCGACTTCGAAATGTCCGGTGACACTATCGAAGTCACCTTCTCGGCGGGGATGGACCGGCCGCTGCGGCTGACCTCACCGGAGGCCACCGGCCTCCTGGTGGCACTGCGTGCACTCGCTGATATCCCCGGCGTGCTTGACCCCGCCGCCGCACGCAGCGCGATCGCCAAAATCGAGGCCGCCGCCGGAACGGTGATTGACGACGATGTGCCGGCCGCCGTCGATGAACCCGCGCCGGCGGAGAGTGACGGGGCCGCGGCGGTGCGGGCTGCGGTACGGGACCGGCACGCTCTGGCGATCGAGTACTACTCGGCATCTCGAGATGCGCTGTCGCGTCGGATCGTCGACCCGATCCGCGTTGTTCTCGTCGGCGATCACAGCTATCTGGAGGGCTGGTGCCGCGATGCGGAGGGGGTGCGGTTGTTCCGGTTCGACCGGATCGTCGATGCCGAGGTGCTCAGCGAGGCGGCCGCGCCGCCCCCGCCGGTCGTCGGGGCCCCGCCCAACACCGCGCTGTTCGATGCCGACCCCTCGCTGCCGGCGGCGACCCTGCGCGTCGGCCCGCGGGCGGCGTGGATGCTGGAGTACTTCCCGATGCGAGTACTCCGCGAACTGCCCGACGGTTACTGCGAGGCCGCCATGACATTCGCCGCGGAGGAGTGGATGACCCGTCTGATCCTGGGTTTCGGGCCGGACGTCCAGGTGCTCGCGCCGGCGAGTCTGGTCCGCAGCGTGCAGCAGGCGGCAGCCGCCGCACTGGCGGCCTACGCCGATCTCGACGGCTGAGTCAGGTCCGGGTTCTCCAACGGCCATGTGCGGTAGCATCGAACCGACATCTGGGAGGTAACTGATGGGCAGTTTCAGTCCGTGGCACTGGTTGATCCTTCTTGCCGTGGCCGTCGTGCTTTTCGGGGCGAAGAAGTTGCCCGATGCGGCGCGGTCAATGGGCAAATCAATGCGCATCTTCAAGTCAGAGATGCGGGAACTGCAGGCAGAGAGCACGACGGACACTCACGTCGCTCCCGCTCAACCTGCCACGCAGGTGTCCTCCGAGCGTGTCGAAACGCCGGTCACCCCGCCAGCGCCCAACCAGACCGACGTCCGGCCGGCCTGAACCGACAGGTACAGCCGGCGCCGAGGCGCCGCTAGGTGAACGCCGTGCGCACCCCCACATTCTTCTCCCGACTGGACCCGCGACAGCGGCGTGCCCGAACCAACCCCGACGGCACCATGTCCCTCGTCGAGCACGTTCGGGAGTTGCGGACCCGGCTACTGATCTCGGTGGGCGCTGTCGCGCTGACCACCATCGTGGGCTTCGTCTGGTACAGCCACGGGTTCTTCGGAATGGAGAGTCTGGGCGAACTTCTGCGTGAGCCCTACTGCGCGCTACCACAGTCGGCCCGCGCCGATATCAGCGCCGACGGTGGGTGTCGACTGCTGGCGACTGCGCCGTTCGATCAATTCATGTTGCGACTCAAGGTCGGGCTGACTGCGGGAATCGTGCTGGCTTGTCCGATTTGGCTCTATGAACTCTGGGCCTTCATCACCCCGGGTCTGTACCGCAACGAACGTCGCTTCGCTTTCGCCTTCGTGGTGTCGGGCGCGACACTGTTCGTCGGTGGTGCGGTGCTCGCCTATGTCGTCCTGTCGAAAGCCCTCTACTTCCTGTTGACGGTCGGTAGTGACGTTCAGGTCACCGCACTCTCCGGTGACCGCTATTTCGGGTTTCTGATCAACCTGCTGCTCGTATTCGGGGTGAGCTTCGAGTTTCCGCTGTTGATCATCATGCTCAACGTGATCGGTGTGCTCAGTTACGAGAAACTGAAGTCCTGGCGGCGTGGACTCATTTTCGGTGTGTTCGCGTTTGCCGCGATCGCAACGCCGGGTTCGGATCCGTTCTCGATGCTGGCTCTGGGTGTGGCGTTAACTCTGCTGTTGGAGTTTGCGATCCAAATCGCCCATCTAAACGATAAGCGAAAAGCCAAGCGGGAAAACGAGATCGCCGTGCCTGATGATCAGGCGGCACCCATTGAGTCCCCGACCCCGGTGGCCACTTCGGCGGGGACGGGGCCCGAGCATGACGACATCACCTGAGACTGGTCCGCAACTCGCTGACTTCGCCGGGCAGTTGAGCTTCACGCTCGACCCGTTCCAAGTTGAGTCCTGTGAGGCCTTGGAGCGCGGCCACGGTGTCCTGGTATGCGCTCCGACCGGCGCGGGCAAGACTGTGGTGGGGGAGTTCGCAGTCCACCTCGCGTTGGCGGCCGGGCAGAAGTGTTTCTACACCACGCCGATCAAGGCGCTGAGTAACCAGAAGCACAACGACCTCGTCCGCCGGTACGGGTCGGAAAAGATCGGCCTGCTGACCGGCGATCAGTCGATCAATGGGGATGCGCCGGTGGTGGTGATGACCACCGAGGTGCTGCGCAACATGTTGTACGCGGGTTCCGAGGCGCTTGCGGGTCTCTCCTACGTGGTGATGGACGAGGTCCACTTTCTCGCCGATCGGATGCGCGGCGCCGTGTGGGAGGAAGTGATCCTGCACCTCCCGGAACATGTGCGACTGGTCAGTCTCTCGGCCACGGTGAGCAACGCCGAGGAATTCGGCGGCTGGATCAAGACCGTTCGCGGCGATACCACCGTGGTGGTCGACGAACACCGGCCGGTTCCGCTGTGGCAGCACGTGCTGGTGGGTAAACGACTTTTCGACCTCTTCGACTACTCGGCCAACACCGGCCAGCACCTCGTCGATCCGGAACTCCAACGGCATATCGCCAATCGCCGGGAG
>CALQLM010000035.1 GCA_943331415.1 Bifidobacterium breve | reverse complement strand
TCAATGGCCTCGTGGTCATAGGCCTTGAGCCTGATGCGGATCTTTTGTCCCGCCACGCTTCTCCTACCTTCACTACATGCTGGTGCTCGCGCCGTGATTACGGGCGCTAGCTCTCGCTGCCGCTGTTTACCTGTCCTGGTCCACCGGCCCCCCGCGGTCGGGTGTGTCACCCGCACGCAGCCTCGAAAACGCGAAACTTCGTCTCGTTCCGAGGTGGGGACCGGACGCGCCAGTGCTGGCGCTGGTCAGTCGCCTTGCGCAGCACGCTCCCAGGGGATGCGAACCAGGCTCAAGGCAACCCGACCAGTATGCCCCAGAAGAAGGTCTGATCCAAATCCCCGGATAAGCCCCCCGGCGGGGCATACGGTGCCAACACCGGACAAGGAGTTGCGATGTACAGAGTCATTCAGTGGGCCACCGGCGGCGTCGGGAAAGCCGCAATCCAGGGCGTGCTGCGGCACCCCGAACTCGAACTCGTCGGTTGCTGGGTACATAGCGCCGATAAGAGTGGTCGCGACGTGGGCGAATTGGCAGGTGAGGCCCCGATCGGAGTGCTCGCCACCAACGATATTGACCAGTTGCTCGCGCTGGATGCCGACTGCGTTATGTATTCGCCGCTGCTGCCCGACGACCAGGTCGTCATGCGGATCCTGCGATCCGGCAAGAATGTGGTCACCCCGGTCGGCTGGGTCTATCCGGACCGGCAAAGTCCGGCCGTGGCGGCCATCGAAGCGGCATGCATGGCCGGAAACGTCACCCTGCACGGTTCGGGCATCCACCCGGGCGGAATCACCGAGCGCTTCCCTCTGATGGTCACGTCACTGTCGTCGGCGATCACCCATGTACGCGCCGAGGAGTTCTCCGATCTGCGCACGTACAACGCTCCGATGGTGGTGCGTGAGGTGATGGGCTTCGGCTTGACGCCCGAACAGGCCATGAGCGGACCCATGGCGGTGTTGCTCGAGGCCGGGTTCAAACAATCCGTCCGGATGGTGACCGATCAGTTGGGTTTCGACGCCGAACCCCGCATCCGTTCCACCCAGGAGGTTGCGGTCGCCGTCCACGGGTCCGAGGACCTCATCGTGCCGATGGAGCCCGGCACGGTGGGGGCACGGCGATTCCGCTGGGAAGCCATCGTCGATGATCGGCCGGTGGTCACCGCCGCGGTCAACTGGTTGATGTGCGAGGTGGAGTTGGATCCACCGTGGACCCTGGGCCCCGAGGGCGAGCGGTTCGAGGTTGAAGTCACCGGCGATCCCACTGTCTCGCTGACGTTCAAAGGCCTGCAGCCGGAGACGGTGGCCGAGGGTCTGATCCGCAATCCCGGCGTAGTGGCCACCGCCAACCACTGCATCAGCGCGATCCCCTACGTGTGTGTCGCCGATGCCGGCATCAAGACCTATCTGGATCTACCGCTGATCGCCGGGCGCGCTGCCCCGGATCTGGCGGTGGGCCGCTAACCCTGCGAATCCCAGAACGCGCACTGGTGGCGGGCGGCGAAGTCGGTGATGACGGTCGACGCGCCGGTTTGCAGTGAAAGTCGCTGCGGCCGTTCGGGATCCAGCTGCGGCCACTCGGGCTGGCCGGGGGCGTCAGGCACGCCCGTGGCGACGAAGCTGCTCCAGTAGTCGATCATCTGATCCGAGAGCACTTGCTGAGCCGCGTTCAGGGGCGGGGCGCCGCCCATATCGAAGAGGTAGCGCAGTTCTAAAGCGTGGCCGGCCCCGACCGCGAATGGCACCTGGCGCATGGGATCGGGCGCCGGCGCGCGACGGTCATTGAACTCATAGGCGTACACCGGGGCGCGCTGGGCCAGCCCGAGAGCCATGGTGTCGACGGGGCAGCCGAACACTCCGTCGGTCACTGCGGCCGCGTACGCCAGACCGACACTGCCGTCGTACTTCGAGAGTGGGTACCGGGCGGCGACGGCGGGGGCCTGGATGCCGAAGGTGTCCTCGAGCATCGTCGAGTAGGGCTGCAGTTGATGATCGCGCAGATAGGTCAGTGCCACGAAGAGGGTGAACTCATCGGCGGTGGTGCCGATCAGCATCGGCACCCGCGCTGTGCGCCCCTGGGTGGCCACCGTCGCCGGGGCAACCGGCAATCGAGGGGTCCCGGTCACCGGCCCGGTCAGAATGTTGGCGCCGATCTTGACGTACGGCGGTCCGTCTTGAAGACGGTCAGCGGGCAGCGCGAGCAGACATTGCCGGGCCGAGGCGGGGTTGTCGCATCCCTTCCCTGCCGCGTAATCGAGACTGATCTTTTCGGCCGAAGGAAGAACGGCCTGAGCCTGACACGGGCCGCTCTGCATGATGGCTGCCCGGAAAAGCCCATCGGACTCCGGTGCGACGAGGTGGTCGCAGACCGAGATGGCGCCGGCCGATTCTCCGGCGATGGTGACCTTGGCCGGGTCGCCGCCGAAGCCGATGATGTTGTCGCGAACCCACCTCAGTGCCGCCTGTTGGTCGGCCAGGCCGTAGTTGCCCTGGTCGCCATCGGTGCCCAGCGCCGGGTGTGCCAGGAAGCCCAGGGCCCCGAGTCGGTAATTGACGGCGACGACGACGATATCGCCACGGGTGGCCAGCCACCGTGCGTTGTAGATGTCGGAACTGCCGTTGAGGAATCCGCCGCCGTGGAACCACACCATCACCGGCCGCGGCGATCTCGGCGCTGCGCCCCCGGGGGTCCAGACCGTCAGGTTCAGGCAGTCCTCACTGGTCGCGAGTCCGTAGTCCGGATCGACGCGAGTGTCCTGAATACAGCGCAAGCCTGGTTTGGTGGCATCCCGCACCGAGTCCCAGGGCGCTGGCGCCACCGGTGGTTTCCACCGCAGTGCACCCTCCGGCGCGGCCGCATAGGGAACGCCCTCGAAGATCCGCAACCCGGGTTCGATGATCCCGCGCACCGGCCCGGCGGCGGTGTCCACGACCGAAGGACCGACGTCGGCGACAGGAACGGAACGGCCGCATCCGGTCGCCAGGCTCGCCAGCAGAACAACCGCGGTAACGCACCGAATCACAGCGCGAACAGGACCGGACGGCACGCTTATCGAGCGTACGCGGCCCGCGCCCGGCCGAAATTGACCTAAGACCCTTGCATTGCCCTACGTATCATCCACACTGTAAAACTGACACCCGTCAAGTTCGTGCCCGTCAAATTCGGAATAGCCCAGGAGAGTCAATGAGCGCACCGACCGGCCAACGGATCAGCGACCCCGCCGGGCGGGTGTTGGCCACTCCGCAGGCCTATGCCGATGAGAAGACACTGCACGAGGCACTCGCTCATCTTCGCAAAGAGGCTCCGGTGTCCTGGGTCGACGTTCCGCCATACCGGCCGTTCTGGGCGATCACCAAACATGCCGACATCATGGATATCGAGCGGGACAATGCCCTCTTCACCAACTTCCCGCGGCCGCTTCTCGCGGTCGCCGATGCCGATGACGCATTCCTGCGCGATATCGATGCCGGCACCGGCCTGCGCACCCTGATCCACATGGATGATCCGCATCACCGCGATGTCCGCAAGATCGGCGCGGACTGGTTTCGGCCGAAGGTTCTCAAGGCACTGAAGGCCCGTTGCGACGAGCTGTCCAAGATCTGGGTCGACACGATGGCGGAGAAGGGACCAGAACTCGACTTCGCCCAGGAGATCGCGGTCAACTATCCGCTGTACATCATTCTGACGATGCTGGGTCTGCCGGACTCAGATTTCCCCCGGATGCTCAAACTCACTCAGGAGATGTTCGGCGGCGACGACACGGAGTTGCAGCGCGGAAACAGCATCGAGGACATCCAGGCGGTTCTGCTGGACTTCTTCATGTACTTCTCGGCATTGACCGCATCCCGCCGGGAGCACCCGACTGAGGACCTGTCCTCGGCGATCGCCAACGCGAAGATCAATGGCGAGCCGCTAACCGATATGGACACGCTGTCCTACTACGTGATCGTGGCCAGTGCAGGCCATGACACCACCAGCGCCGGGATCGCCGGCGGCATGCTGGCCCTGTTGGAACACCCGGACCAATTGGCCAGACTTCAGGCCGATCCGTCGCTGATGGGTACGGCGGTCGAGGAGATGATCCGCTGCGTGGTCCCGGTCAAGGAGTTCATGCGCACCGCACAGGCCGACACCGAGGTGCGCGGCGTGAAGATCGCCAAGGGCGAGTCGGTGCTGCTGAGCTACGTCTCGGCCAACCGCGACGAAGACATCTTCGACGATCCGATGCGCTTCGACGTCGGCCGTGACCCCAACAAGCACCTGTCCTTCGGCTACGGCGTGCACTTCTGCCTCGGCGCCGCACTGGCCCGGATGGAAATGAACAGCTTCTTCACCGAACTGATCCCCCGGATCAAAACCATCGAACTCGCCGGAGACCCAGAGTTGATGGCCACGACCTTCGTCGGCGGGCTTAAGCACCTTCCGATCCGGGTCACGCTGAAGGACTAGCGCACGAACTCAGCGCCCCGGTGGCCGATCATCGCGATCGTGGCGTGTGGTCCGCGATGGGGAATGCGCGGCAGTACCGAGCCGTCGATAACCCACAGTCCCGGTACGCCCAGAACTCGGCAACGCGGGTCGACGACCGCGTGCTGGTCACCATCGGTTCCCATCGGTGCGGTGCCACACAGGTGCTGGCTGGTAGACCACTCCGGCTCCCCCAGTTCTGTTGTCCTGCCTATCATCTCGCTCACTAGGTCGCAGCCACGCCGCAGCGCAGCAAGGTCGGCAGGTTCGCTGTCGTAGCGATGCTCGATACGCGGGGGAACTGATGGATCAGCTGATACCAACGAAACGCGACCGTGCGCCGACGGTGCCATCAAGGCCACCCCGATGTCCGGTTCCGCACGTATCCCGAACCCGGTCGTGTACGGCCGGATCTCCAGAGAGTCGGTGACGAGCACGGCCTCGAGCACCGGCCGGCCGGGGCTCGCCATCCACCCGGTCGACATGACCCATTCCGGATGATCCCAGCACCGCTGGCCCACGGGGAGATCCGCGACGACGTCGATTCGGTGCGCGGCTAACTCGCCGGCCGGTCCGATACCCGACAACATGAGCAGGTGCGCTGTCGCGATCGCGCCGGCCGAAAGCACCACACGATCGGCATCGAGCACCACCGGACCCCGCGGTCCGACGGCATCCACACCCGTCGCCCTGCCGTCGGATATTCGGACCCGGTTAGCGGTGGTGTCGGTCAGGACCGTCAAATTGCCTCGGGCCAATGCGGGAGCGAGGAAGGCAGCACCCGGACCGATACGGCGGCCATCGCCAATATTCAGCGGCACCGCACCCACACCGGTTCCCGGGGCGTTGAGATCGGCCAGCCAGCGATAGCCGCCCTGTTGCGCTGCCGCGATAAATACCGCTGTACTGGAACTGAATTCGCGGATCCGGTTGACCGGGATCGGCCCCGTGCCGCCGAAGTCCGGAAAGTCCAGATCGGTCTCGATCGCCCGGTAATGCTCCTCAACCTCCGACCACGACCACCCGGGAATCGCGGGACTATCAAAGTCGACGGGCAGTGCCCGGCAGAAGTAGCCGCCGTTGACCGCACCCGAACCACCCAGACACACACCCCGCACGATGTCGATGTCGGCCGCAGGATCCCGCGTGAGTGCGGTGCGGTATCTGCGGGCGACGGGACTGCCGGCCGCAATGGGCAGGACCGTCGCATCGCCGAGCACCGACCGAACCGTTGGATCATCCAGGCCGGGCCCCGCTTCGATCACCGTCACCTGGCAATCCGGATCTGCCGAGAGTCGCTCGGCCAGAACCGATCCGGCGCTTCCCGCGCCGACGATCAGCACGTCGGTCATATCAACATTCCGTCGGGGCCGGGACTCCACCGTTGTATCCGGGCACAGCAGTCGGCGACCATCGTGGAGAAGATTCGCTGGCCCGCGGCCGCAGTGGCCGTCGTCGGATCACCGAGTACGCCCGACTCGCTCACCGCCGCCAGGCCACCTTCGCGCATGCGGGGCAGCAGGTCGGCAAGCGACTCGGTATTGCCGCGGACCCAGTCCTGCGTTCGGACAGCATCGGGACACAGATGCAGCAGAACAGAGGTTTCCATGTGCCCGGCGTGGGCATCGGCGCCGGCGACGGAACAGGAGCACCACGCCGCGTCACGATCTTCGTTTCGTAACACATGCACCGCGGCGCGCAACGCGTCGAGATTGCCGCCGTGGCCGTTGACGTAGACCACCCGGGAGGCCCAGTCACATGCTGACCGGCCGTACTCGACGAGCACCGCCGTCAGGGTCGCGGTGCCCAGGGAGATCGTCCCCGCGAAACCCTGGTGCTCGCCGGACGCACCGTAGGAGAGTGCCGGGGCGAGCAGGACGTTTCCCGGTAGTTCGGCAACGGCCGCGGCAGCGACGGCTTCCGCGATGCGGGTATCGGTATCCAGTGGCAGATGTGGTCCGTGCTGCTCGATCGAGCCCACCGGGACGACCACCGTGGGGGCGCGGCCGTCCCGGACCAGCTCGCGCACTTGCGCGGACGTGCGCTCACGCAGTACGCCGCCGGAGGTCACGGCTCAGCGGCCGGAACCGCCGGACACCCCGAGATCGCGGGTGAAACCCGGCGGCACCAAGACATCCTCGGGAGTCAGATCGTGTACTGAGGACTTGCCGAGACCTCGCAGTGCGGAGTCAATGCCACCGGACAGAATGTCGAGGACGTTCTCCACGCCGGACTGCCCGGCTGCGCCGAGACCCCACAGATAAGCACGGCCGATCATCACCGCGCGAGCGCCGAGAGCCAGTGCCTTGACGACATCGCTGCCGCGGCGGATTCCACCGTCGAGTAGAACCTCCACCTGATCGCCGACCGCCGCGGCGATCGCGGGCAGTGCCCGGATGGTGCCCGGGGTGCCATCGAGATTGTTGCCTCCGTGGTTGGAGACCGAGATGGCCGTGACGCCGGCGTCCACCGCACGTTTGGCGTCATCGACGCGCATCACGCCCTTGAGCATGAATGGCCCGCCCCAGAACTCCCGCAGCCAGGCGATGTCCTCCCAGGTGGGTGGCGGAGTGCCCATCCATTCGCCGTAGGCGGCGAAGAACGGCGGCCCGGCCTCGCCGCGCCGGCCCTGATTGGGTGCTGTCAACGACGGCGGCCGGAATGTCTTGGCCCAGTCCAGAAACCAGGACGGCCGCACAAGGCCCTGCGGAGACATCTTGATCGCGGTCAGGATGTCCATCTTCTCGGGGATTTTCGGGCTGCCCCAGTCCCGGCCATGCGAGAAGCTCCAGTCGGTGGTGGCGATCAACCCAACCGCACCCGCGGCCCGGGCACGTTCGGCACGCTCAGCAATCGCCTCCCGACCGCCGAGCCAGTAGATCTGAAAGAAGGTCTTGGGATTGGCGGCGACGACCTCCTCGATCGGCTTGCTCGCAAACGAGGACAACCCCATCGCAGTGCCGCGCGCGGCGGCGGCACGAGCGACGGCCACCTCACCGTCGGGGTCGACGGCCTGCACGCCGGTTGGGGAAATCAGCACCGGCAGTGAGATCTCCTGGCCCATCACCGTCGTCGACAGATCGCGTGTCTCGGTGGCGCCGATGACATGCGGCGCAAAACCGAGTTCGGTGAACGCCTCGACATTGTCGGAGTAGGTGAGCCCCTTTTCGCTGCCGGCCAGCAGTGCCGAGTACACCGCTTTGGGCAGGCGCTTTTTGGCCCGCTCCTGAGCGACGGCGACGGTTTCGAACCAGGTGTCTTTGGCCATGGGTTACACGGGACTTTCGTTACAGGGTTTGGCGGGCGGGCGCTCGAGCGTCAACATCACCGGCTTACCGCGGGAGTGATCAGCCCCGGGACGGGGCTTGTCGCGTTCTGCTGCCAGTGCC
>CALQLM010000034.1 GCA_943331415.1 Bifidobacterium breve | reverse complement strand
TGGCCAACATTGTCAATGCCGGCGCCCCGGTGGTATCCGGTAAGACCCTGTTGGTGGCCAACCTCGGCTACGGACTTCGGCTCCGGTCGATGACGGCCTCGACCAAGCATGTCCTGCTGTTCGACACCGGTACCGAAGGTGCCGCGTTCATCCGTAACTGCCGCAATCTGGGGATCGAACTCGGTGAGGTGGAGGAGATCGCGATCACCCACGGGCACTGGGATCACATGGGTGCATTGATCGACGCGGTCGATGCCATCGTCGCCCGTCGAGGATCAGTCACCGTCGATGTCAATCCGCTGATGTTCCGCGAGCGCGGCCTGGCGTTGAGCGCGGACCTGGTGATCCCTACTGAAAAGGTTCCCACTCCCGAGACATTGGCCGCCCACGGCGCGGTGGTGGTCAACGATCCCGACGAACGACTACTCCTGGATCGCCACTTTTACTACAGCGGGCCGATACCGCGGGTCGTCCCCTTTGAGACGGGCCGAGCCGATCACCTATGCCGAGAACACGACGGTGACCCGTGGGAACCCGATCCGCTGCTGTTGGACGAGCGGATGATGGTGGCCCATGTGCGCGGACTGGGGCTGATCGTCTTCAGCGCCTGTTCACACGCCGGGATCGTCAACGTGTGCACCGAGGTTGCGCGTCTTTTCCCGGATATTCCGATTCACGCGGTGGTGGGCGGTCTGCATCTGGGTGGGGTGATGGAGCGGATCATTCCCGAGACGGTGGCGGGACTCGCGCCCTTCGGTATCCGCTACATCATTGCCGGGCACTGCACGGGCTGGCGGGCTGTTCATGCACTCGCCGATGCCTACGGTGACGTAGTCAGTGTGTCGGCCGTCGGCACCACCTACACGTTCCAGGCGGCATCGTAGCGGTCTAGAAGCCGACCGCCTGGCCGTCCTTGCGCGGATCGCTGACCGCAAGATAGCCGTCGTGAAGTCGCCAGATCGCCTGGCAGGCACCGAATGCTGAGTAGTCACCCACGCTGACGATCTCATGGCCCCGCCTGCGTAACTCCTCGACGGTGTCCGATGGGAAGCCGTCTTCGACGCCCACCTGCAAGCCCTCCACCCAGCGGAAGCGCGGTCCGTCACAGGCCGCCTGCGGGTTCTGGCCGTGATCGACGATCCTGGCTAACACCTGCACATGGCCCTGCGGCTGCATGGTCGTGCCCATCACGCCGTAGCTCATCACCGGTCGACCATCCCTGGTGACGAAAGCAGGAAGGATGCTGTGACGCGGGCGTTTTCGTGCACCCACCTGGTTGGGGTGTCCGGGTGTGGACACAAACCCGGCACCCCGGTTCTGTAACGCGATCCCGGTTCCCGCCACCACCACACCAGACCCGAAACTTTCATAGTTCGACTGGATCATCGAGACCATCATCCCGGAGGCGTCCGCGGCGGTGAGGTAGACCGTTCCTCCGGTGGGGGGTCGGCCCGCTCCGAAGTTCTGGGCGTGGTCGCGGTCGATCAGTGCCGCGCGCGCGGCCAGGTACTCGGAGTCCAAGAGCCGATCCGGGGTCATCGGCATCGCATCGATATCGGCGACGTAGGCCAGAGCGTCGGCGAAAGCCAGCTTGCATGCCTCGATCTGAAGATGCACGCTCTCGGCGGAATCGACTCGGAGAGTTCCCATATCGAAGTGCTCGAGAATCCCGAGAGCGATCAGCGCGATGATGCCCTGCCCGTTGGGTGGCAGCTCGTGAATCGTGTAACCGCGGTAGTCGGCGCTGATCGCCTCGACCCAGTCGGCGCGGTGTGCGCCGAGATCAGCGAGCGTCATTGCACCGCCGTGCGCCGCAGCGTCCGCCGCCATGCGCTCCGCGAGTTCCCCGCGGTAGAAAGACTCTCCGTGGGAGTCCGCGATCAGTTCGAGGGTCTCGGCGTGCGCGGAGAAGCAAAACAGCTCGCCGGGCATCGGAGGCCGACCGCCAGGCAGGAACGCGTCGGCGAAGCCGGGCTGAGACTTCATCTCCGGCACCCGCGCGGCCCACTGCCGGGCCACCGTGGGTGACACCAGGAAGCCGTCGCGGCCGTAGCGGATCGCCCGCTCGAACAGGCGCCCGAACGGCAGCCGGCCGAACCGGGAATGGAGTTCGGTCCATGCCGAAACGGCACCGGGAACTGTCACCGAATTCCAGCCGCGCAACGGCACGTCACCGCCGTCGAAGTACTCCGGCGTCCATGCGGACGGTGAGCGTCCGGAGGCGTTGAGGCCGTGCAGGCGGGTGCCGTCCCAAACCATCGCGAACGCATCGGAACCGATGCCGTTGGAGACCGGTTCCACCAGTGAGATGGTGATGGCGGTCGCCACGATCGCATCGACGGCGTTGCCGCCGGCGGCCATCATCTCCAAGCCCGCCTGGGCGGCCAGAGGTTGCGAGGTGCAGACGACATTGCCCGCCAAGATCGGCTTCCTCGGCCACCCGTAGGGCAGGTCCCAAGCGAATGGTTCGGCCACGAATCGAAGCATAAGGGCCATACTCATCGCATGGCAGTCGTCTCGCCGGTCTCCGACCGTCGTACCGTCGTGGCCCTGCTGATGCTGACGTTTGCGACTGGACTGGTGGATGCCGTCAGCGTGCTGTTTCTCGGGCACGTCTTCGTCGCCAACATGACCGGCAACGTGATCTTCCTCGGGTTCTGGTTCGTGCCGCATTCCGGAGTCGATATGGCCGCCGCGGTGGTCGCCTTCGGGAGTTTCCTGATCGGCACGATCATCGGTGGTCGACTCGCCCGCCATCTCGATCACGATGTGCGGCAATGGCTCACCGCGGCGATGGGTATGGAGGTGGTGTTGTTGGCGGCGCTATCGGTGCTCGGTGGCAGCGGCATCCTCAACTATCACGGCAGCGGAAGGCTGCCCTTGATCGCAGGTCTGGCGGTAACCTTCGGCACCCAGGCCGCCACCGCCCGCCAATTCGGCATCCAGGAGCTCAGCACGACGGTGCTGACGTCGACGATCGTCGGATTGGGCGTGGACAGTCGGCTGGCTGGCGGTAGCGGTAAGCGCGAGAAGTTGCGCTACGGCACGGTGTTCACGATGTTGGCCGGAGCGGTGGTGGGAGCGACCCTGACGCGGTTCGCCGTGGCACCGGTGATTGCGCTGGCCGCCTGTGTGGTGGCTGGCAGTCTGGTCGTCTTCCGGTCCGGACATGACAACGCGATCGCTCAGTCGTCCGACGGCGCGTCCAACCGCTGAAGCGCTTCCCTGACCACCGCCGGGTCGGTGGTGGCCCAGAACGGCGGCAACGACGCTCGCAGATATCCGCCGTAGCGGGCGGTCGCCATCCGCGAATCCAGAATGGCGACCACGCCGCGATCATCGACCCTGCGCAGCAATCGTCCGGCACCCTGGGCCAGTAGCAACGCCGCGTGGCTGGCCGCGACCGCCATGAAGCCGTTGCCGCCCCGAGCCGCGACCGCACGCTGACGTGCGGTTAGCAGGGGATCGGCCGGCCGGGGAAACGGAATCCGGTCAATGATCACCAACGAGCAGGACGGCCCCGGAACGTCGACGCCCTGCCATAGCGACAGCGTGCCGAAAAGCGAGGTCTGTGGGTCGGCGGCAAAACGTTCAACCAGTGCCGCGGTGCTGTCGTCGCCCTGGCACAACACCGGAGTCTGCAGCCGTGTACGCATTTCCTCCGCTGCAGCCTTGGCCGCTCGCATCGAGGAGAACAGACCCAGTGTGCGCCCGCCGCAGGCCTCGATGAGACCGGCGATCTCGTCGAGTTGCGGTTCGGAGCCGGCGCCGTCGCGGCCGGGCGCGGGTAGATGGGCTGCGATGTAGAGGATTCCGGCTCGCGCATGATCGAAGGGCGAGCCGACGTCGAGACCCTGCCATTCCGGCCCGTCAGCCAGCCCCCAGGCGCTCGCCATCGCGTCGAACGTGCCGCCGACGGTCAGTGTCGCTGAGGTCAGCACCGTTGTCGCGGTGTCGAAGAGTCGGCTGCGCAACAAAGCCGCGACCGATAGCGGCGCAACCCGCAGTACCGGTCGCATTCCGGAGCCGCGCTGCTCCTCATGGTCGAGCCAGACAACATCCGTGCGGTCGGGGATCGCCGGTCCGAAAGAGTCCAGTGCCCGGGCGGCGGCATCGGAGATATCGGTGAGTGCGGCGATCGCCTCGGTCCTGGCCGCGGCCGCCTTGGGGTCAGCCGGAGCCGGGTCGATACCCGAGCGTGCCGCCGTTGCCGCGTCGCGCAAGGTCGTCAGGTAGGTGGCGAGTTCCTCATCGAGGTAGTCCATCCGGCCGGGTGCAGTGTCGTGGATCGCTGCGGAGAACGTCGCCACCGCCGCCTCCATCCGCTGACTGAGTTCCGGGCTGACCAGCCGGGCGATCCGCCGGGTTGCTACACCCAGTGGTGCGGGGGTCAGTTCGGCGGTGGCCGCCGAGGTGACCCGGTCGGTCAGCTCGTGCGCCTCATCGACGACGAGGAGGTGATGTTCGGGCAGCACGGCCGCCTCAGCGATTGCGTCGATCGCCAGCAGTGCGTGATTGGTGACCACGACATCCGCTCGGCCCGCTTCGGCACGGGCCTTCTCGGCGAAACAGTCCGTGCCATAGGGGCAGCGGGCCATGCCCAGGCATTCGCGGGCCGAGACGCTGACCTGAGACCACGATCGCTCGGGCACGCCGGGGCTGAGTTCGTCGCGGTCGCCGCTCTCAGTGCTCGACGCCCACTTCGTCAGCCTTGCCACATCGCGCCCGAGCGCGCTGGACGGAGCGGTGAAGAGCTCGTCCTGCGGAACATCGGCGGTATCGTCGGCTGCCCCATTGTGAACCTTGTTGAGGCACAGGTAGTTTCGGCGACCCTTGAGTAGGGCGAAGCGCGGTCGCCGCGGTAGTTCGGCGGCCAACGCATCGACCAGGCGCGGCAGGTCGCGGTCGACGAGTTGGCGCTGCAGTGCGATCGTCGCGGTAGACACCACCACCGGTGTTTCCTCGGTCAGCGCCCGGGCGATAGCAGGAACAAGGTATGCGAGCGACTTGCCGGTGCCGGTCCCGGCCTGAACCGCCAGGTGCTCGCCGGTGGCGAAGGCTTGGGCCACTGCCTCGGCCATCTGGACCTGGCCGGGGCGTTGGGTGCCACCGAGAGCATCGACCGCAGTGGCCAGCAGTTCGGCTACCGCCGGCAGTTCCTGAGCGCTCAACGCGCCGGCACCTGCCGGGTGCGGATGGCGGGTTCGCCGCGCGACAGTGCCAGGCCTTCCCACGGCAGGCTGCGCAGGCCGCTGGCCACCAGGTCGCGGGCGGACTGCAAATCCGAATGTGCGGTCATCTCGCCGGCCCGCACTAGAGGAACCGTCACCGTCCGGGAATTGTCGTCGCCCGGCGACGCGCCGACCGGGTGTACCACCTCCTCGACGACCGTGCCCGACGGTCGTGACAACCGCGTCGCCGCCTTGTGTCCGCCGTGGGACTGCTTGCGACTGCTGCGCTTCTCCACCGGGATGTGATCGACTTCGACGAGTTTGTAGACCATGCCGGCAGTCGGTGCGCCCGATCCGGTGACCACCGAGGTGCCCACACCGAAGCTGTCCACCGGATCGGCCCGCAGGGCGGCGATGGCGTACTCGTCCATATCGCCGGACACCACGATCTTGGTGCCGTGCGCGCCGAGAGCATCGAGTTGGGATCGCACCTGGCGCGCCAGTACGCCGAGGTCGCCGGAGTCGATGCGCACCGCGCCCAGGCCGGTACCGGCCGCAGCGATCGCATTGGCCACCCCGTTGTGTACGTCATAGGTGTCGACGAGCAGGGTGGTTGAGATTCCGAGGGCGGCGACTTGGGCGCGGAACGCCGCCTGCTCCCATTCGTCGGTCGTACCGCCGGCGTTCGCATGCAGCATCGTGAAGGCGTGGGCAGAGGTGCCCAAGGCGGGAACGCCATAGCGGTACTGCGCGGCCAGATTGGAGCTTCCGGCGAAGCCGGCGATGTAGGCGGCGCGGGCGGCGGCGACAGCGGCCTGTTCATGGGTGCGTCGCGAGCCCATCTCAATCAGCGGGCGGCCGTCAGCCGCACTGACCATCCGGGCCGCGGCCGATGCCACGGCGGAGTCATGATTGAGGATCGACAGTGCCAGGGTCTCCAGCAGGACGCACTCGGCGAACGTTCCGGTAACCGAGAGCACCGGGGAACCCGGGAAGTACAGTTCGCCCTCGGCATAACCGTCGATATCGCCGCCGAATCGGAAATCGCGGAGATAGTCCAGCGTCGCCGAATCCAGGAATCCGGCCACCGACGCCAGGGCATCCTCGTCGAAGACGAAGTCGCCCAACGATTCCAGGAACCGGCCGGTCCCCGCGACCACGCCGTAGCGGCGGCCCTCGGGTAGGCGGCGGGCGAACACTTCGAAGGTGGTCAGCCTGCCGGCGGTACCGTCCCGAATCGCCGCCGACACCATGGTCAGCTCGTATTTATCGGTCAACAACGCTGCCCGCACAGGCCCACGGTATCGGCTCAGGTGAGCGGGGGCGGGTTTTGCCGACGGCTCGCTATCCTTGTCCTATGGGCGCCCCATCAGCACCGACCCGCCCGGGCACCACCGCGGTCCGAGAGCCCGATGAGCTCGCGGCCACCGATGCCCCATGGATCACCTTGGTCTGGGACGATCCGGTCAACCTGATGAACTACGTCACCTATGTGTTCCAGAAACTCTTCGGTTACAGCGAACCGCATGCCACCAAGCTCATGCTTCAGGTTCACAACGAGGGCAAAGCCGTAGTGTCCGCAGGTACCCGGGAGGCCATGGAGGTCGACGTGTCCAAGCTGCATGCGGCTGGCCTATGGGCCACCATGCAGCAGGACCGCTGAACCGGGTGTCGGGTCGCGGTCATGCGTAATTGGAAGCGGGTGGATACCGCCGACGGTGCCCGCTTCGTCTCGGTGCTGGAATCGCATGAGTCGGCGTTGCTGAAAAACATGGCCACCTCCGTGCAAGAGATGCTCGATGACCGGCAGTCGGGGACGCCGTCGGATCCGCTCGAACAGATCACCGGTATCCGTACCGGAAATCCCACGCCGCCGGATGAAGCCACCATGCGGCGCCTGCTGCCGGATTTCGTCAGGGTCGACAGTGATCGCGCGCCTGAAGACGATTCGAATCGAGTGCTGCGCAGTCTGCACGAGCCCGAGATCATCGACGCCAAAATCTCTGCTGCCCAACGACTTCTGGATACCCTCCCCGAGGGCGGCGGAAAGGTCGAGCTCGCCGAGCCTGATGCGCAGGCGTGGATCGCGGCGGTCAATGACATTCGGCTCACCTTGGGCACGATGCTCGGGGTCGGCCCGGACCTGCCCGACCGGCTGCCCGAGGGTCATCCGATGGCCACCCACCTCGAGGTGTACCACTGGTTGACGGTGTTGCAGGAGTACCTGGTGCTCGGGCTGATGGGTAAACCCATTCGATGACCGCCGGACGCGGTTCGATCACCGATGTGGCCGGTATCGAGGTCGGCCACTACCACCGCTGCGATCCTGATGCGACGGTGGGCGATAAGTCATCGCCGGGCAGTGGATGGGCATGCGGAACAACCGTTGTGCTCGCGCCTCCCGGAACAGTAGGAGCGGTGGATGTCCGCGGCGGCGCACCGGGCAGTCGGGAGACCGAATTGCTCCAGGTGTCCAACAGCGTCCGCCACGTCGACGCCGTGGTGTTGACCGGCGGCAGCGCCTTCGGTCTGGCCGCCGCCGACGGGGTCATGACTTGGCTTGAGGAGCGTGACCGGGGGGTGAAGATGACCGGTGGCACGGTGCCGATCGTCCCCGCCGCGGTGATTTTCGACCTGCCGGTGGGTGCGTGGTCGAATCGCCCGACCGCGGAATTCGGCTATGCGGCTGCCGATGCCGCCGGGC
>CALQLM010000033.1 GCA_943331415.1 Bifidobacterium breve | reverse complement strand
GGTCGGCAACGGCGGCAATGGCGGCAATGGTGGTCAGGGTGTGATTGGCACGGCCACGGTCAGCGGCGGTAACGGCGGTAATGGCGGTAACGGCGGCAACGGCTTCGGCACCCTGGGTCTGGGTGGTGACGGCGGTGACGGCGGTGATGGCGGCCAGGACAACGGTGGTGGCGGTGGCACCGGTGGCACCGGTGGCACCGGCGGTGCAGGACCCGCCGGCGGTGGTGGTGGCGGTGGCGGTGGTGGTGGCGGATAGCCCCCGCCCTGTCGCGATACCGCAGTAGTGCCTTCGCGGATCCCTGCCGGGTTGCAAATCGCCTAGAACCTCATACCGCAGCGGCGTGTGTCATCTGGATGTGATCGGGTGTGCGGCGTCGGCCGATGACCACCCACGCGAAGATCGCTCCGGCCAGTGCCACTGCGGCGAGCACAAGCATGGATACCGTGATGGCGTCGGACGTTGCGGTGAGCACCGCTTGTTTGATGGCGTCCACGGAGTCTTGCGGTAGTCCCGCGATGGCATCGTTGGCGCGCGCCATATCGCCATCCTGGACGGCGTCGGCGTACCGGGCGGCGGCCTCGCGCAACTCGGGGCGATCGTCGTGGCTGCTTCGGACCTCAGAGGTGGTCAGGCCGCCGATGATCGAGGTGATCAGTCCGACGCCGAGTGCGGCGGGAATGTTGAACGTCATCTGCATCAACCCCGAACCCATACCGGCCCGTTCGGGGTCGACGGCCGACATTCCGGCGGTATTGCAGGCGGGCAACGCCAATCCGACGCCGATTCCCATGAGCGCCAACGGAATAGCCATTTGAGCAACCGTGGTGGTGGGTGTGAACGACAACCCCATCCACGCCAATGCCACCGCCTGCATCAGCAGCGCCACGGTGATCGGCAGTCCTGGGCCCACCTTGTCCACCCACCGGCCCGCCGGCGGTTCGAACACCATGCAGACGGCGGTGGTGATCAAGATGACGTTGGCGGCCTTACCGGGGGAGTAGCCCAGGACATTGATGAAGTACAGCGACCCAACGAAGACCAGGAATGGGATGTAGACGAACCCGACCGCGCTCTCGGCGAAGAACCCGCCGGAGAACAGCCGTTCCTTCCAGAGGCCGAAATCGACCAGGGGATGGGTGAGTCGGGTTTCCACGACGGCAAAGACGGCCAGCAGTGCGATGCCCGCGACAATGGATCCCCACGTCGCCGGCGACCTCCAACTCACCGAAGAATTCTGCAGCCCGTAGGTGAGCAGGGTGATCCCGGATCCGCCGAGTATCAGGCCTATCCAGTCGTATTTGCCGGTCGCAAGCACGCTCGTGTAGCCACGGGTCGCCAACAGCGTGACGGCGATGACCACTGCGGTGAGCGGCAAAGCCACCCAAAAAATCCAGCGCCAACTGGCGACGTCCATCATCCAGGCGGCGACCAGTGGACCGAACAGCAGTCCGAATCCGTGCGCGAATCCCCACACTCCGACGGCAAAGCCCCGTCTCGACAACGGAAATGAGTTGACGACGATCGAGAGCGTCGCCGGCGCCGAGATGCCGATACCGATGCCCTGGACGGCCCGGCCACTGATCATCAGCGGCCCGCCGACCGCGATCGCCGACATCAGCAGGCCGCCGCCGAAGATCACCAACCCGGCGACGATCATCCTGACCTCACCGACAAGGTCGCCCATCCGGCCGCCGGCCACCAGTGCGGCGCCGAACGCCAGGCTGTAGGCGGTGATCGTCCAAGTCTGTGCGGACAGGCTCAGTCCGAGATCATCTTTGATGGTCGGCAGCGCCGGGCCGATCACGGTGGAGAACATCTGGGCGATCAGCGCACCGAAGCCCATCGCGGCCAGGATCGCCCACGCCGCCCTGCTCACCTTCTCTTGGGGCACAGTTGTCATTGGCCGGCTTTCCTCTCCTCAAGATCCCACGGGCCGAACGCCTGCGGCAGGATCTGGGCCATCGTCTGCACCCCTTTGGGTGTCATGACTTTCAGGTCTGGTCCGCCGTGCTCGTAGAGCAGTTGGCGGCAACGGCCGCACGGCATCAGGGCATCGCCATTGCCGTCGACGCAGTAGGCCGCGGTCAGCCGTCCGCCACCGGAGGCGTACAGGGCAGAGACCATCGAACATTCCGCGCACAGCGTGATTCCGTAGGAGGCGTTCTCGACATTGGCCCCGGATACCACCCGGCCGTCATCGGCGAAGCCGGCCACACCCACCGGAAAGTGTGAATAGGGGGAGTAGGAATTCTTCGACGCCGCAATCGCGGCAGCCTTCAGCGTGTCCCAGTCCACGTCAGCCATCCGCCAGCGACCTCCCGCGCGCCAACGTAGCACCGGGACTGGCCGCCAGTGGCCGGAAATGCTGGGAAAACAGACCCTAGGGCTGGGTCGGAACCGCCGTCAACGGGATGTACACCGTGCCCTCGCAGGCACCGCTGCCGATATTGGTCGCGAACATCCCCTTCAGGGAACCATCGGGTTGCGGGTTGTAGGTCGTCACTGAACTCGCCGGATCGAAGGTGATGGTCCGGTCGGGCAGGACGCAGTCCCACCGCCAGTTATTGGTCCGCGACCACTGCGTCCCGGTCCAGTCGAAGGTCGTCGACTTGACCGCGTTGTCCTTGGGTGTGGGCCCATCGATCACCGACGCCACACACGAACCCGACGAGCAGTCCGTCGCGAACTCGTACCACGCCGTGTAGGACTCCTCGCCCTGCTTGGCGGCCACACTGGTGCCGGACTTCTGGTCGGTCTGGAACGTGATCTTGTACCAGCCGCTCCAATTCGGTGCGGGTTCCGCCGCGGCCGTCGGTGCGAACACCATCACCCCCGCGGTCAGCGCACCGACCGCCCCCACTGTGAGCCCGAAACGTGCGGTCATAGGTCAGCGGCTGCACACACCGTTGACGATCTTGTTGCAGACCGCACCGGGAGGCGTCGGGTTGAGCGACGGCGAGAATGACGGACCGGAACCGCTGACGGCCTTCTCCGTGGGCGTTCCCGCCGGAGCGTCCGAGGTAGTCGGAGCCTGCGAGGTCGACGGTGTGCTCGTCGCCGGGGCTTCCTTCTCCTTGGTGCTACAGGCGGTCAAGGTGCCCATTCCGATGAGGGCGGCGCCGCCGGCGAGAAGAGCGATCTGACGAGTAAGGCGTGCAGACATCATGGCTGTCCTGTCTTTCTGTCGGTGAACAGCCCCGCTGTCGAATTCCCCCGGCAGGACTGCTCTGCTAACTGCAGTCTAGTCCGTCCGAATCAGGGCGCGGTGAAACCCTCACGCTTGTGCGCGCCGTCGCAGAACGGTTTCTTCTCGGAGAATCCGCAACGGCACAGGTAGCTCTTCTCGGTCTGCTTGATCAACGTGCCGTCGGAGGCGAGGATTTCAACCTCGCCGGCCACCTCCAAAGGGCCGTCGGTGAGGGTTTTGATGGTGACCTTGGATTCGCTCATGGGTGCATTCTGCTACACCCCGACGAACGACTACACCCCGACGAACGACGAAATCCCGCCGCGCGCGAAATAGAGCAGGAACCCGGCGGCGACGATCCACAGCAACGGGCTGATCTCGCGCCCCTTGCCGGCCGCCGAACGCACCACCACCCAACTGATGAATCCGGCGCCGATTCCGTTGGCGATCGAATAGCTCATCGGCATTATCGCCACGGTCAGCACCACCGGCAGCGCCACCGAGAACTCGCCGATGTCGATATGACGCAGGTGCGAGAACATCATCGCGCCGACGATCACCAAAGCCGCGGCGGCCACCTCGCTGGGCACGATCGAGGCCAGTGGTGAGACGAACATCGCGGCCAGGAACAGCGCCCCGGTCACCAGATTGGCCAGGCCGGTGCGGGCGCCCTCCTCAATGCCGGCACCGGATTCGATGAACACCGTGTTCGATGACGACGATGTCCCGCCGCCGGCCACCGCCCCGATGCCCTCGACGATCAGGGATGAGCGAAGCCGCGGGAACATGCCCTGGGCGTCGGCAAGCCCGGCTTGGCGGGAAAGGCCGGTCAGTGTTCCCAGCGCGTCGAAGAAGTTCGCGAACACCAGGGTGAACACCAGCACGATCGCGGCCAGTGCACCGATGCGGCCGAAGCTGTCGAAACTGAACGCCCCGATCAGTGACAGATCCGGCAGTGCGAACGGTGAACCCGATAGGCGCGGTACCGACAACCCCCAACCGCCGGGGTTGTCGACAACCGATCCCAGATTCCAGATCGCTTCGACAGCCACGGCCACCACCGTCCCGCCGAACAGACCGATGAGAATGCCGCCGCGCACCTTCCGGGCGACCAGAATCGCGGTCAGCAGCAAGGTGAAGACGAACACCATCGTCGGCACCGTGGTGATGAAACCCTGACCCTTGGTGCCCAATCCGACTGGGGGAGAGGGAAATCCGGTTGATGAAATGAAGCCGGCGTCCACCAATCCGATGAACAGAATGAATAATCCGATGCCGGCGGTGATCGCGATCTTCAGTTGCAACGGCACCGCATCGAATACCAGCCGTCGCAACCCGGACACCGACAGGGCGACGATGATCAGACCGTTGATCACCACCAGGCCCATGGCCTCGGGCCAGGTGAGGGTGCCGATCACCGAGGTCGCCAGGAAGGAGTTGATACCCAGTCCTGCGGCGAAAGCGAACGGCAGTCGTGCGACGACGCCGAACAGGATGGTCATCAGGCCCGCTGTCAGCGCCGTGACCGAGGAGACCTGCGCGAATTGCAACTCATTGCCGGCGACATCCGGGCGCCCCGACAGGATGATCGGGTTGAGCACGACGATGTAGGCCATCGCGATGAACGTGACCAACCCGCCGCGGACCTCCGCGCCAAGGGTGGATCCGCGTGCGGTGATCTCGAAGAAGCGGTCGAGGCGATTCACGGATGGAACATTAGGGGTTCGGGGCGATTGTTGCCGCCCGTTCGTCGTCAGCCTTCCCGGTGGCTCCACGCTCGCAGTTGTTCGGCAATCGCCTGGATATCGCCCTGGGCCCCGGTGCTCACCCGGATGACGAGATCAAAGCGTTCATTCTCGGCGGCGCTGATCCACTGCCCGTTGATGGCCAAAAATGTTCGGCAGGCGGTCCAGGCGAGCCGCTTGTTGCCGTCGACAAGGGCATGGTTGCGTGCCAGGGACTGAAATAGCGCGGCTGCCTTCAGGTGTAGATCGGGGTAGGCGTCGCGGCCGAATGCCGATGCACGGGGACGCGCCAGTGCCGACTCGAGTAGTCCGACATCCTTAATCGCGACATCCTCGCCGATGGCGTGCCGGGCAATCTTCACAAGGTCATCGAGATCCAGGTACTCGATCACGCGTGTTTGAGGCGCTCCAGAACTTCGGCCTCCTCGGTCACCACGCGATGCAGGACCGCGTCAACCCTGGCCGAGTGCGCCCGTCGGGCGATGTACTCATCGATGGCCGCCAGTGCGACGGCTTGCATTGAACGACCTTCGGCATCGGCCTGCCGGCGCAAGGCCTCTGTCTGCTCGGTACTGGTGCGCAGTGTCATACCCATGATTACCAATGATATCTGATTGATACCACTGGCTGATGGTTCAGCGCAGGGGCGTGGCCTCCACGACGCCGATCTCGGCGGGTTGGGTGATCGCTTCGGGCAGGAACTTCTCGATCCCGTACACGAACAGTGCCCCGCCGATCAGACCGCCGATCAGCGGCGCGATGATCGGCACCCAGAAATACAACTCAGCGCCATTGGCCGAGAACCACGCGTCGTGGTAGCCCGTCAGCCAGGAAGCCAGTCGCGGGGCGAAGTCCCGGGCGGGGTTGATGGCATAGCCCGCGTTGGAGCCCCAGCCCAGGCCGATCGCCACCACCAGCAGTCCGATGAACAACGGTGCGGTGTTGCCCAGTGGGGGATTGTTGACCGCACTGGTCAGCGCGAAGATCACCATCACCAGGATCGCGGTGCCGACGATCTGGTCGAGGAACGCCGTCGGCAGCGAGACGCCGACGTCGGGCGAGGTGGAGACGATGCCCTGGGTGGCTTTGGTGTGGCCGGGGTCGACGCGGCGAATCGCATCCGCGTAGACCACCCGCACAATCAGGGCGCCGGCGAACGCGCCCAGCGCCTGGGCAGCGATATAGGGCAGGATTTTTCGGGCCGGGAACCCTTTGAAGGTCGCCAGGGCCACCGTCACCGCCGGGTTGAGGTGAGCGCCGCTGAGTCGGCCGGCGACGAAGACCGCCAGGCACACCCCCAGACCCCACCCCCAGGCGACGGAGTTGTAGTCACCGGTGGAACCGGGCACGGTGCCCAGTTCCTTGCCGCCGGTGACAACCTGTGCCACCACACCCACCCCGAACAGAATCAGAATCATCGTTCCGAAGAACTCTGCGGAGCATTCGCCTAGTAACGGAGTTCGTTTCACGTCCGGGAACGTAGCAACGGTGACCCTCCGCCGTTCGGAGATTCGCGAAGGTGCGGCCGCCGGGTGGCCTACCCGAGATACCGGGCGAACCAGTTCTGAAGGCGCTGCCAGGCATCAGCTGCGGCCACCGGGTCGTAGCGCTTCCCGCTGTCGTTGAAGAACGCGTGATCGGCACCGTCTTCGATCACCAACTCGTTGACCACCCCGGCGCTGTCCAGTGCAGCCTGGGCGGCGGGTTCCGTTGACGTCACCCGCTGATCAAGCGAACCGTAGAAGCCCAGCACCGCGGTGTCCTTCGACCCGGCGAAGTCGGGATCGTCGGGAATCGGCCCGTAGAACGGCACGGCTGCGGCGAGCCTCGACTCACCCGCGGCCAACAACCTCCACACCAGTCCGCCACCGAAACAGAACCCGACCGCGGCGAGTTTCTGGCCGGGGACGCGGGTCTGCAACTCATCGAGGCCGGAGTTCATGTCGGCGATGAAGCGCTGAGGGTCGGCGGCGGCCAACGCGGCGGTGGCGGCCGCGGGGTCGGAGAATTGTGCGGTGCCGCCCTCCTCAGAGAGCAGATCGACCGCCAATGCCGAGTAACCGATCCCGGCCAGGCGACCCGCCACCGACCGCACCCAGTCGTTGAGGCCTTTGTTCTCGTGGATCACCAGAACCGCACCGCGGGGGTTCTCGGCCGGCGCCCAACTGCCCATGAGCGGTCCTCGCGGCCCGTCCCACGAGATGTCCTCCGTCGGGCGCACTGTCTGCATCCCCGGTGGCGGACCTGACGGCACGGGGGGCGAGGCGGGGGACGCCGCGGGAGACGATGCGGGGGATTGCGTCGCCCGGTCACCGGCACACGCGGTGATCAGGGCGCTCGCCGCCGCCGTGCCCAAGCCGAGCAGTCCCAGCCGCCGCAGTGCCTCCCGGCGCGACAGCAGGCCGTCGATGTGGTCGGTCGCGATCTCTTCAGCGACGTATCTTCCCAGTGGTGTCACCTGAAGGATTATGCGCGGCGACCGGGGTGTGTGGGCCGCGCGTGCTAGAACCGGACAGTGGCAGCAGGCAGATCCGCGCAATCCCGCCGTCGGGGTCTGGTCGCCGTACTGGCGATTCTGGTGATCGCGGCCGTTGCGGGTGTTCTGATCTGGCAGGAACGCTCGGCGCGGGAGCGCTCCGCCGGGCCGTCACCGACCTGGCGCGCTGAACCGACGCCACCGTCGGCGATCGCGGCGCCGCCCCCGGCCGGGGATCGGGCCCGATTCGACCGTGCCCGCGAGCAACTCAGCCGCCTGGAAGTCCGCGGCTGGGACCGAACCTCGGATTTCAAGCGCTACCAGTTCGGCAAGGCCTGGAGCGACGATGTCAACGTCGAGTTCGGTCACAACGGCTGCAACACCCGCGATGACATCCTGCGGCGCGATCTGCAGAACCTCGTGGTGCGCCGCGGCACCTGCTACGCACAGAGTGGCACGCTCGTCGACCCGTACAGCGGGGAGACCATCGAGTTCGTCCGCAGCCCCGAGACATCCAACGCCGTGGAGAT
>CALQLM010000032.1 GCA_943331415.1 Bifidobacterium breve | reverse complement strand
ATGATCATCGTGACGATCAACTACCGACTCGGGGTCTTCGGGTTTCTCGACCTCTCGGGCATGGGCGGGAGCCGCCGACGGTTCGATACCAACGTGGGTCTGCGTGACGTGCTCGCGGCATTGCGGTGGGTGCGCGACAACATCGCGGCATTCGGCGGTGATCCAACCAGGGTGACGGTGTTCGGTGAGTCCGCCGGCGCGGGCATCGTGACCGCACTTCTCGCCGTGCCCGAGGCCGAAGGGCTTTTCGCCGCCGCGATCGCCCAGAGCTCGCCCGCCACATCGGTGTATGAGCATGATCGCGCCCAGCGCGTCACCCATATGGTGCTCGACCATCTGGGTATCGCCGCGGCCGATGCGCAACAGTTGGCCTCCGTGGACGTTCGGGCTCTGATCGCGGCGACCAAGAAGGTCTTCGACGAGATTCCCATGCGCAATCCGGGAACGGTCGCTTTCGTGCCCGTCGTCGACGGCGATCTGCTGCTCGACTATCCGGTGCAGTCCGCCCGAGACGGCCTGACCCATCCGGTTCCCCTGATCATCGGAACCAATAAGCACGAGGCCGCCCTGTTTCGCCTCATGCGCTCGCCGCTGTTGCCGATCACGCCGCGCGCCATCACCTCAATGTTCAACGATATCGCTGCCGAACAGCCCGATATGGCGTTGCCGACCGTGAAGGAGTTGGGTTCCTCCCACGCGCGTTACCGCGGTAGCGGTCGCGGGTTGAGTATCGCCAGCGATGTGGGCTTCCGGATGCCGTCGGTCTGGCTGGCCGAAGGGCACAGTCGGGTCGCACCGGTCTACCTCTACCGTTTCGACTACTCCACTCCGATCATGCGGCTGCTGCTCGTCGGGGCGGCACACGCGACCGAATTGCCCTATGTCTGGGGGACTCTGGGCGCCCCCAAGGATGTCACGCTCAAACTGGGCGGGGCCAAAGCCGCCAAGGCCGTCTCCAAGCGGATCCGGACACGGTGGGTGAACTTCGCGGCCAACGCCAAACCGAACGGGTTACCCGACGATCCCGAGTGGACGCCGTACCAGGAGACTGATCGCGCGTGCCTGATCATCGACCGTGACGACCGCATCAAATTCGATGCCGACGCCAATATTCGGCAGGCATGGGGAAATGACGTGTTGCACTTCCGCTGATGTGTATCTCCGCTGATGTATTCAGTGCGGCAGGTCGCGGAATGCACTGTCGCGGTAGGGCTCCGGCTCTTTCGGTAGACCCAGGATGCGCTCACCCACGATATTGCGCTGAATCTGATCGGTGCCGCCGCCGATGGAGGTGAAATAGGCGTTGAGAGTGCGGAAGGTGACCGCGTCACCGACCGGATTCTCCGCTCCGGTCAGCATCGACTCGGGCCCGACGATCCCGGTCTGCACCCGAGCGGTCTCGTGCAGGATCCGTGACATCGCGATCTTGCCCAGGGCCATCAGAGTCGCCGCCTCGGCACGGTCGGTCGTGGTCTTGGCGCGCTGAGTGTTCCACCGGTTCACCGCCGCGTAGGCGTCCACCCGGGCGATCTCCTGGCGGAGTGCGGAATCGGCGAGCACGCCTGCAGCCCGTGCCATCCCGATCAGACTGTCCGCATCCGGTTTGAGATCCCGGCTCGATCGTGCGGTCCGGGCCAGGTCACCCATCAGCCGGCGTTCGTAGGCCAGCGCCAACTGCAGCACACCCCATCCGCCGCCTGGCTCGCCCACCAGATTGGCGTGCGGCACCCGGGCGTCGGTGATGAACACCTCGTTGAACTCCGACTCGCCGGTGATCTGGTGAATCGGCCGGACTTCCACGCCCGGCTGTCGCATCGGGAAGATGAAGAAGCTGATGCCCTTGTGCTTGGGCACATCCCAATCGGTACGGGCGACGAGCAATCCATAATCGGCAGTCTTGGCGAACGAGGTCCAGACCTTCTGTCCGTTGATGATCCAGTCGTCGCCGTCGCGGTCCGCCCGGGTACGCAACCCGGCCAGGTCCGAGCCGGCACCCGGCTCGCTGTAGAGCAGACACCACCGGGTCTCGCCGCGGATCGACGGGGGGATCAGCCGGTGCTTCTGCTCATCGGTACCGAGGTCGTGCAGGGTGCAGGCCATCATGTCGGCGCGGTCGTAGCCGCTCCCCGGCGCGCCCACCGCTGCGAATTCGGCTGCGACAATCCGGGATTGGGTATCGGTGAGCCCACGCCCCCACCACTGCGGTTCCCAACTCGGTACCGTCCAGCCGGCCTCGAATACCCGGCGCCGCCACTCGGCGCGGTCCAGAGCGGGATCGTAATTTTCCGCCAGCCAACCTCTGACTTCGGCACGGATGTCGTCGTCGTTCACGAATGCTCCTCCTTCAGCCGAACGTAGCGCTCCCGGTGCCAGGCCGGGTCGCCGAAAATCTGGGCATCGGTGCGGGCGCGACGCAGATAGAGATGGGCCGGGTGTTCCCAAGTGAAACCGATTCCGCCATGGGCCTGGATAGAGGTCGCTGCGACGAAGACGAAGGCGTCCGAACAGTAGGCCTGTGCCAGCGCGAGATCGGCCACCCGGTCCGGCTCACCCGCGTCGAACGCCGCGGCGACATGGCGGGCGGCCGAGTACGCCGACTGCGCCTCCAGCAGCATGTCGACGCACATGTGTTTGATTGCCTGGAAGCTGCCAATGGCACGGCCGAATTGGTGGCGGACCCGGGCGTAGTCGGTGGCCATCTGCATGGCGTGCATGGCACCGCCGGCCTGCTCGGCGATTAAGGCCACTGCTGCATTGTCGAGTGCGGTCTCCAGTGCCGACTGACCAGACCCCGCCCGGCCGATCAGCCGTGCGGCAGTAGTGGACAGAGTCAGCTGACCAAGTTTGCGGGTCTGGTCCACCGTGGTCAGCGGTGTGATCGAGAGTCCCGGAGTGGACCGCTCAACGGCGAAAATCGCTGTGCCGGAGGAATACTGGGCCGTGACATAGAACCGTTCGGCAGTTGACGCATCGAGTACGAAAGTCTTCTCACCCGTCAGCCGCCATCCGTCACCATCCGCAGTCGCCGTCGTCGCCGGGTGCACCGGTGGACGTGCCGAACCGGTCTCGGCGAAGGCCACCGTCGCAATCAGTTCGCCTGCGGCGATCCGCGGCAACACCTCTGCGCATTCGGCCGTATCGCCGGACGCGAGTAACAGATATGGAGTGAGCACAGCGGTCGAGAGATACGGCCCGCACATCAACACCCGGCCCATCTGCTCGGCCACCACGGCAAGGTCGGTCGCCCCGGCCCCAGCCCCGCCGAATTCGGTGGGGATTATCAGGCCGAGCAGTCCCATCGCCGCCAACTCGGCCCACAGGCCGGGGTCATGGCCGGTGTCCTCGGACATCAGCCGCCGTACCTGCGCCTCGGGCGAACGCTTGGCGAGGAGATCAGCGATAGCGTCGCGCAGGTCACTCTGCTGTTCGGTCAGCACCGACGTCACGGCGCTCACCCCGCCAACCCCAGTGCGCGGCGCAGACTCTCGGCCTGACTTTCGAAATACGACCGCGCGATGGAGGACTTCGCGGCGATCCGGTCGAAGCCGTGGAACGCCCCGGTAACCACGTGGACCTCGCAGGGCACACCGGCGGCATTGAGGCGGTCGGCATAGACGAGATCCTCATCGTGGAACAGGTCGAGAGTTCCCACCCCCAGCCAGGCCGGCGGTAGTCCGGCGAGATCCGCGCGTCGTGCCGGCACTGCAACCGCGGGGTCGGCACCACCGAGATAGGACTGCCACCCGATGCGGTTGCTCGAGGTGTTCCAGAGCCGGAAACCGGTGTCATCCAACGACGGATCGACGCTGCGGTCGTCGAGCATCGGGTAGGAGAGCACCTGCAGTACCGGTCTCACCTCAGCGCGGTCGCGCGCCAGAAATGCCAGTGCCGCCGTCAATCCACCGCCGGCACTGGCTCCGCCGATCGCGATGCGCTCGGAATCAATCCCGGGCAGTCGTGCCAGCCACGTCAGCACGCTGTAACAGTCCTCCAGCGGTATCGGATACGGATGCTCCGGTGCCAACCGGTAGTCCACCGCGGCCACCGTGATACCAAGGCGTTCGGCGTACTGCCGGCACACATCGTCATCCTGGGCTGCGGTGCCGAACAGGTAGCCCCCACCGTGGATCCACAGCAGTGCCGGCGTCGGGTCCGCGGCGTTGGCCGGACGGTGCAGTCGCACGCCGGCCCCCGACGGCAGCGTCAGGACGTCGATCCCGGTGTTCGAGGGCTTGCGCAGGTTGGTCAGCGTTCGTACCAGTGGCAGCGCCCAGGGGCGGATCGTGAAATTCGGGATGAACCGCGCCGCGCGACGGAGTTCGGGATGGATGTCCTCATTGGGCATGGCTGCCATTATGCGGCCGTTACGATCGGCGGGTGAGCGAAGAACCCACTACGGACGGATCGGTCCTGACCGAGCAGCGCGGCCGGATCCTGATCATCACCATCAACCGGCCCGAGGCCAAGAACGCGGTCAACGCTGCGGTCAGTCAGGGCCTCGCGGACGCGACGGACGCCCTTGACGACGACCCGGGCCTGTCGGTGGGGATCGTCACCGGGGCCGGCGGCTCGTTCTGCGCCGGGATGGACCTCAAGGCCTTCGCCCGCGGCGAGAACGTCGCGGTCAAGGGGCGCGGTCTGGGCTTCACCGAGCGGCCACCGGTCAAACCGCTCATCGCCGCCGTCGAGGGCTACGCGTTAGCCGGCGGAACGGAACTGGCTCTGGCCACCGATCTCATCGTCGCCGCCCGCAACTCCGCGTTCGGTATCCCGGAGGTCAAGCGCGGACTGGTGGCTGCCGGGGGTGGGCTGTTGCGCCTGCCGCAGCGCATCCCGTACCAGATCGCCATGGAACTGGCGCTGACCGGAGACAACCTGCCCGCCGAGCGTGCGCACGAACTCGGTCTGGTCAATGTATTGGCGGAACCGGGACACGCCCTGGAGGCGGCGATCGAGCTGGCCGAGCGGATCACTGCCAATGGGCCGCTGGCCGTCGCCGCCACCAAGCGGGTCATCGTCGAGTCGCGTAGTTGGAGCCCGGAGGACCAGTGGCGCGAGCAGGTCAAGATCATCATGCCGGTGTTCGCATCCAAAGATGCCAAGGAGGGTGCGGTCGCCTTCGCCGAGAAGCGGCCGCCCAATTGGACGGGAAGCTGAGTTTCTAGCCCGTCGTGCTGCCGATGATGACATCCCAGGGATCGGCGGCGTCCAACGCCAGCCGACCCAGCCGCTGTGCGTAGTGGGCGGTATCACCGAACTCGGTGATCCAACTGCGCGCCCGCTGGGTTGCCAGCCAGAGTCGGTGCTCGATCGTCACGCCGATCGCCGCGTGCAACTGGTGTGCTGAGGTGACCACAGCGGGCACCACTCGGCCCAGGGTTACTTTGGCCACCGTCACCGCGTAATCGGCCTGCTGGCTATCGAAGCCGTGGTCGGCAGCGGCGACGACGGCAAGGTTGGCCGCGGCCCTGGCCCGTTCCACGTCTCCGGCCATTGCAGCGAGCGAGTGCTGCACCACCTGAAACGCACTGAGCGGACGGCCGAATTGCTCGCGTTCGCGGGTGTGGGCCACCGAGAACTCGACGGCCGCGTCGAGTGCGCCGATGATCTGCACGCAGCGCACCCAGGCACCGCGCCGCACCAACTCCGCCTCAGCACCCTCGACGACGACAAATGTATCTGACGGCAGGTGCGTGATGATCGCATCGCGAGGCTCGCCGCCACCGTTGTGCCCCTTGGTGATTGACAGCTCGGCCGGATCGCAGACCGCCACCCGCAGCGCGTTCCCGTCTGGCAGTGCCAGCACAATGGCGGACACATCGGACGCGTACGGCACCGCGTCGAGTGTGGTGGCGATCGTCAATGGACCGGTCTGCGGAACCTCGAGTCCGGTGCGGCCCGCTATCCAGCAGGCGAGCACGTCGGTTTCGGCCGCGGGCACGCTCACTGCGTGGCGGGCCAGTGCGCGCAGCACTACCGCGACCTCGGCCGGGCCGCCGCCGGAGTCGACGGTGCTGTCCAACCTGGTGAGCCCGGCGCCCTCGAGATGCTCCCACGCACTGCGATCGAATGAATCAGGCAGACCGCGCTGACCGATACGGGACTCGAAGGAGCGCGCCCCGATGTCATCCACCAGAGCCCGAAGATCGGTGAGATCATCGGTGGCGCTGCCGAACACTCCACCACTCAAGACCGTCATCGGACCCCCATGCCCTTGGCCACCATGCCGCGCAGCACTTCGTTCGTGCCGCCGCGAAGGGTGAACATCGGCGCATGCAGGCCCGCCACCTCCACAAGATCCGCCACCGCCGCCCGGTCGGGTGCATCGGTGTCGACGTAGCTGAGCAGGTCGGCGGCCAGCTGTACCGACTCCTGTTCGAAGCGGGTGCCCAGGTCCTTGACCAGTGCGGCCTCATTGATCTGCGGGCGCCCGTCGGCCAATGCCCGCGCCACCGACACCGACAGTTGTCGCAGGGAGATCAGCCTGGCCAGCAGATCACCCACGGCTGCTGCGGCGTGATCGTCGAGGTTCTTCTGGCCGGCCAGCAAGCGCACCAGTGCGGTGATCATCGGCGCGGTGCTGAGGATTCGTTCGGGGCCGCTGCGTTCAAACGACAATTCGGCCGTCACCTGCCGCCAGCCGTCGCCTTCGGCTCCGAGCAGATTGTTGTCGTCGATGAACACCTCGTCGAAGGCGATCTCATTGAAATGGTGTTCGCCGGTGAGCAACACGATAGGGCTGATCTCAAGTCCGGGGGAGTCGGTGGGCACGATGAACTGGCTGAATCCGGCGTGCCGGTGCGCGGTGTCCAGCGGCCTGGTGCGGGCCAGCACTACCACCTGGTGGGCCAGGTGCGCGCCACTGGTCCATACCTTCTTTCCGGAGAGGATCCAGCCGCCGTCGGTGCGGACCGCCTTCATCGCGGCGGCCGCCAGATCCGATCCTGCCTGTGGCTCGCTCATGCCGATCGCTGAGAAGTACCGTCCCGCAGCGATTCTGGGCAATATTCGCTGACGCTGCTCCTCGGTGCCATACGACAGCAGGCCCGGCCCCACCTGGCGGTCGGCGATCCAGTGTGCGGCGACCGGCGCGCCGGCCGCCCGTAGTTCTTCGGTCACCACAGAGCGGTGTAGGTGGCCCAGCCCCTGGCCGCCGTACTCCGGAGGAATCGTCAGCCCCAGAAAGCCGGCATCTCCCAATCGCGCACTGAAGGCTTCGTCCCATTTGGACAGCCATGCGTCGACTGCCGGCTGCCAGCCGAATTCGTCGCGATCGGCGATCAGGAACTCCCGCAGTGCGCCGCGAAGTTCCGCCAATTCCGGCTCATTGACGTTCAGCGCCTCGAAGGTGTCAGCCATGGGTGTTCTCCAGTCCGCTACCGGTAGCCGGTGACGCGTGCGATGACCGAGGTCTTCCCGTCATCGCCCACGGCGCGGGAATCCCCGATGGCCGACGTGCGCCCGATCCGCAGGGCTGTTCCTTCATAGACAGATTGTGCACCGGCCAGGAACGGCCGCAGGAAGTTGATCCGAATTGAGGCGGTGCGGAACGGCTGGGACTGTTCGTGGTTGATGGCTGCCGCGGCCACCAACTCCAGTCCGGCACTGCTGACACCGCCGTGGACGATCCCGATCAGGTTGTTGATCATCGGATCGGGTTGCTGGTGCAGTCGATAGGTGCCGTCGGCGACTGCTATCGGCTCCACCGCCATCAATTCGGCCAGTGAGGTGTTCGGTGTGCGGACCAGAGGGTCGTCTCCGCGCCACAGGGGTTCATCGGGTCCGCCGGCCAGTGGCATCGTCCGCACCGTCCCCCCGCCGATGACAATCCCGCGGTGGCTGAGCGTGCACACCGCGAGCAACGTGGCACCGCCGGGCCCGACCGGACGGGCGCTCGCCACCACGGGTTCATCCGGAGCGGCCAGGATGCTGTCGATTGCGCCGGGACTCATCTCCACGACGAGTTCACT
>CALQLM010000031.1 GCA_943331415.1 Bifidobacterium breve | reverse complement strand
GGTGAACGATCGGGCCTGGGCCCCGAAAGACTCGATGGCCATGGCCACCAGCGCGTTGGAGATCCGTTCGCCGGCGGTCAACAGCATGTCGAGTTCGCGCGGCGGTGGGGTCGGGCACACCTGGCGGGCGAGGTCGAGGAGATCGTCGGTGGTATCCCCCATCGCAGAGACGACCACCACAACATCGTTGCCCCGACGTTTGGTCTCGACGATGCGCTCAGCGACACGGCGGATGCGTTCGGCGTCTGCCACCGAAGATCCGCCGTACTTCTGCACGACGATCGCCACTGTTCGCCCTTTCCAGGCTTGGGGATTCATAAACGACGGGTTGCTCTAAGGATAAAGGGTTGGGCGGAGCCGATTTTTCCTCCCCGGAACACGGGTAACCTGCCTGCGATGTCCGAGCAACCCAATGACCGACGCGCCGTGACCCGGGTGCCGATCCACCCACCGATCGCCGACCGGTGGAGCCCGCGGGCATTCGATGCCCAGGCGGTGCTGACGGTCGAGCAGGTCACCGCACTCCTGGAGGCGGCGCGGTGGGCCGCGACCTGGGGTGGGCGCCAGCCTGTCCGGTTCGTCGTCGGGCTCCGCGGCGACGGTACCTTTGCCGCAATCGCCGGCCTACTGAGACGGGGAAACGCCTACGCCAAGACTGCCGGGGCGCTCATTCTGGTGTGCGCCGATGAAGGTGAGGACGAGAAGACCGCGCTTTACGCCGGTGTGGATGCGGGCGCTGCTGCGGCCTCTCTGAGCATCGAGGCGGTCTCACGCGGGTTGATCTGCCACCCGATGGCAGGTTTCGACGTCGACGGTTCCCGTGCGGCATTCGACATCCCGCCACGGGTGCTGCCGCTGATGGTGATCGCAGTCGGCTCTCTTGGCGACTACAGCCAATCAAGTGCAGAGATCGCCGAACGGGACGCACTGCCACGCCACCGGTTGCCTCTCGATGAGATCGCATTCGGACGCAGCTGGGACCAACCCTGGCAGTGAGGCCCCCGATCCCGGTGCCTCGGTGAATGCCCGCGCGGCTTGCGGACCTCCGGAATCGGCCCTTAAAGGGCGACTATGCCTGGTGAGGCAACCGGAGTACAGTGAAAAGAGTGCAGCGGGTGCTCCTTCTCGGACGCCGCGACAGGGCCTGATCAAGACCGGCTTCCTGTCGCGGGTGTTTGCGATGCGCCGGTCTGAAGTCCCCTCTCAACTTCCCGGAGCTTAAATCGTGAACACCCATTCTGAATCTCATTCCTCGGCGATCGACTCTGTCGACGCCTACATCTCTGCCCGCACGATCAACACACCGGTCGGGGGACGGCGCGACGGCCAACCGGCTTGGACTACACAGCGAAATTCGGCCATGCCGGTACACCGTTACCGTTCCTTCGCCACGGAGGTTCCCGGCGGAGGACCCCGTGCCCCCTTCGGGCGCACCTGGCCGGACAGGGTCATCGACCACGCGCCACTGTGGTGCGCGGTTGATCTGCGCGATGGCAACCAGGCTCTGATAGATCCGATGAGCCCGGCTCGTAAGCGCCGGATGTTCGATCTGCTGGTGCGCATGGGCTACAAGGAGATCGAAGTCGGTTTCCCATCAGCCAGCCAAACCGATTACGACTTCGTCCGCGAGATCATCGAGCAGGGTGCCATCCCCAGCGATGTCACCATCCAGGTACTCACGCAGTGCCGTCCGGAACTGATCGAACGGACCTTCGAGGCCTGCGACGGCGCACCGAACGTGATCGTGCACTTCTACAACTCGACCTCGATCCTGCAGCGACGCGTCGTATTCCGCGCGGACCGCGACGAGGTCAAAGCGATCGCCGTCGCTGGCGCGCGAAAGTGCTTAGAGGAAGCAGCCAAATACCCGCGCACCCGGTGGCGCTTCGAATACTCACCGGAGTCCTACACCGGAACCGAACTGGAATACGCCAAGGACGTCTGTGATGCGGTGTCGGCTGTCATCCAGCCGACACCGGACTGGCCGCTGATCATCAACCTGCCGGCGACCGTGGAGATGGCCACACCGAATATTTACGCCGACTCGGTCGAGTGGATGAGCCGCAACCTGGCTCGGCGCGACTCGATCATCGTGAGCCTGCATCCTCACAATGACCGCGGCACCGCCGTTGCCGCATCGGAATTGGGGTACCAGGCCGGTGCAGATCGGATCGAGGGTTGCCTGTTTGGTAACGGCGAACGGACCGGAAACGTATGTCTGGTCACGCTGGGCCTGAATCTGTTCTCCCGCGGCGTGGATCCGCAGATCGATTTCTCCAATATCGATGAGATCCGCCGCACCGTGGAGCACTGCAACCAATTACCGGTCCATGAACGTCACCCCTACGGCGGCGATCTGGTGTACACAGCGTTCTCGGGCAGCCATCAGGACGCCATCAACAAGGGCCTCGACGCCATGAAGATCGCCGCGGATGAGGCCGACGCTGACGTCGAGGACATTCTGTGGCAGGTGCCTTACCTGCCGATCGATCCCAAGGATGTCGGGCGCACCTACGAGGCGGTCATTCGGGTGAACTCGCAGTCCGGCAAGGGCGGGGTGGCGTACATCATGAAGGCCGACCACGGTCTGGTGCTGCCGCGGCGATTGCAGATCGAGTTCAGTCAAGCGATCCAGCGCATCACCGACGGCGAGGGCGGTGAGGTGTCATCCAAGGAGATGTGGGATGCGTTCGCCGACGAATATCTAGCCCCGATTCGGCCGTTGGAGCGGATCCGACAGAAAGTCATCGGCTCTGAGGTCGATGGCGGAATCGACGTCATCGAAGCGACCGTCAAACTCGACGGAGTGGAAACCGAGATCCGCGGTGAGGGCAACGGTCCCCTGGCAGCCTTCGTCGACGCCCTCGGAACGGTCGGCATCGACGTGAGTGTCCTCGATTATTCCGAGCACGCCATGTCGGCCGGAGAAGAGGCAGCGGCCGCGGCCTACGTCGAGGCATCCGTCGGCGGACGAACCGTTTGGGGTGTCGGCATCGCTACCTCGATCACCACTGCCTCACTGCGCGCGGTGGTCTCGGCGGTCAACCGAGCGGCCCGCCCGCAGTAAACGCTCAGAACAGCGCGAACTGCTGGCCCTGGTCGATCGACTGCTCGAATGCGTCGATACCAGTGCCGTCGGCAACTGCGCCCACGCGGTCGATGAATTGCTGGTCGGAGACGGTCGGCACGCCGAGTTCACGCGCCTGGTAGCCCTTACCGTGGTCGGGCTGTGCGGCGTTGCAAATGACCAGCGACGTATCGGAGTCGACGGCGTCGGTGAAGGCAAGGCCAGCGTGCAGAATGCGTTCGACCAACTCCTCGTGGGTTCGATCCACCTCAGCCGACAGCGCCACCCGCATGCCCTGAACCAGCGGCTCGCCGTTGCGGTAGCGGCCCGGGTTCATATAGGGACACGCCATCCGCGAGGCGAGCATCTTCAACGGTCGCAACTCCTCGTGCGTGACCGCGCCGTTGGGCCAGCGTCGGCGGGTCAGCGGTCGCACCGGCAGCCAGATATCGCGCTCGCGGGCCCGCTCCAGTGCGGGGTTCAGCAGGCGAGCAAGCACCAGCGCGTCATCGAAGGCGTCATGGGCTCGGGTCTGCGGGATATTCCAATGCCGGGCAAGGGTTTCCAGCCGGAGGTTGTCCAAGCCCAGATCGAGCCGACGGGCGAGTTCGACCGTGCACATCGCGGCGTCGACGGGCAGAACCGTGTGGGCCAGGTCAGCTTCCGCGGTCAGGAACGAGTAATCGAAGGCGGCGTTGTGGGCTACCAGGGTGCGTCCGTGCATCAACGCCGCGAGATCGTCGGCGATATCGGCGAACGTCGGCTGATCCTCGAGCATCTCGGAGGTCAGTCCGTGCACATGGGTCGGGCCCGGATCCACGCCGGGATTGAGCAGGCTGACCACGGAATGCTCAACATTGCACTGCGCGTCCAGAGCCAGTGCCGCCACGCTAAGCACGCGGGCATTGCGCGGATGAAAACCCGAGGTCTCGACATCGACAACGACCCAACCGGCATCAGCCTCGCTGACCGGCCGGCCCCAGGTGTGGCTCACAAGCCTCAGGATGGCACGCACCCCCGACAGCGACCGGCACATCGGATACGTGTCGGGCGTGCTGTGGCCCAGTCGGAATGAAATCCCAGTCGGAATAAAATCCCAGTCGGAATAAAATCTTCAGTCGGCATAAACTCACCTGCCATGCCCAGGCCCACGATGACAATGCGCGGACGTGCCGCGCTGGCGCTCGGCTCGTCGGCACGCTGGGCCTCCAGGGTGACCGGACGTGGCGCCGGGGCGATGATCGGTGGCCTGGTGGCGATGACCCTCGATCGCTCGATTTTGGGGCAACTGGGCGTCGGGCGGCGCACCGCGATCATCACCGGCACCAATGGCAAGTCCACCACCACCCGAATGGTGGCCGCAGCGCTGAAAACTATGGGGCCGGTGGCGACCAACGGCGAAGGCGCCAATATGGACGCCGGCCTCGTTGCCGCTCTGGCCGCCGATCGGGATGCCGGACTGGCCGCGCTCGAGGTCGACGAGATGCATGTACCGCACGTCTCGGATGCGGTCGGGCCTGCCGTGATCGTGTTGCTCAACCTCTCCCGCGACCAACTTGACCGAGTGGGCGAGATCAATCACATTGAGCGCACCCTGCGCACCGGACTGTCCCACCACCCCGAGGCGGTCATCGTGGCCAATTGCGACGACGTGCTGATGACGTCGGCGGCCTATGACTGTCCGAACGTGGTGTGGGTGGCTGCCGGCGGCGGATGGGCGGGAGATTCGGTGAGTTGCCCGCGCAGTGGAGAAGTGATTGTTCGGGAAGGCTCACACTGGCACTCAAGCGGAACAGACTTCCAACGCCCGACACCTCAATGGTGGTTTGACGCCGAAAAGATCTATGGCCCTGATGGTTTGGGGCTGCCGATGCGGTTGGCACTACCGGGTGCGGCGAACCGCGGCAATGCCACCCAGGCGGTCGCCGCGGCGGTGATGATGGGTGCCGATCCGGTGGCGGCGGTTGCCGCGGTATCAGGTGTCGATGAAGTCGCCGGGCGCTACCGCACGGTACGGATCGCAGACCACACCGCCCGACTGCTGCTGGCGAAGAATCCCGCAGGCTGGCAGGAAGCGCTGTCGATGGTGGACATGACCGCAGCAGGTGTGGTGATTGCCGTCAACGGGCAGGTGCCGGACGGCGAAGACCTGTCGTGGCTGTGGGATGTGCAATTTGAGCACTTCGGTGATGAGCGTCTCGCGCGAAGAGCAGGTGGGCAAGGGAAGGCCGTCGTCGCAGCCGGCGAGCGCGGAACGGATCTGGCGGTGCGACTGGGTTACGCGGGCGTGGAGCACACCCTGGTCCACGACATCGTGAAGGCCATCGCAACATGCCCACCTGGCCACGTCGAGGTCGTCGCCAACTACACCGCATTCCTGCAGTTGCAGCGGGCACTGGAGCGTCACCATGACTGAGGCGGTACGGATCGGCCTGGTGCTCCCCGATGTGATGGGCACCTACGGCGACGGCGGAAACGCCGTCGTGCTGCGACAGCGGTTGCGATTGCGCGGCATCGCCGCCGAGATCATCGAGATCACCCTCTCCGACCCGGTGCCGGATTCGCTGGATCTGTACACCCTCGGTGGTGCGGAGGATTACGCGCAGCGATTGGCCACTCGGCATCTGCTCCGCCATCAAGGCCTCCAGCGCGCCGCCAGCCGTGGCGCGCCGGTGCTGGCAATCTGCGCAGCGATCCAGGTGCTCGGGCACTGGTACGAGACCTCGGCCGGTGAACGAGTCGACGGCGTCGGGCTGCTGGACGCCACCACGTCACCGCAATCGGAACGCACGATCGGCGAAGTGGTCGCCACACCCCTCGTCGAGGGCTTGATCGAGCCCTTGACCGGATTCGAAAACCACCGCGGCGGAACGGTTTTAGGCTCTGACGCTCAGCCGTTGTCAGCGGTGATCAAGGGTGCCGGTAATCGGGTGGGTGACGGTTTCGACGGGGTGCTTCAGGGCAGTGTGGTGGCAACGTACCTGCACGGGCCCTGTCTGGCCCGCAACCCTGAACTTGCCGACTTGCTGCTATCGCGGGTCGTCGGGCCGCTTCCGCCCTTGGAGTTACCCGAAGTGGACCGGCTGCGTCGCGAACGTCTCGCTTCGCCCCGCCGGGTGTGACACGTTCTCTGCCACCCGCGCGGGCGGCGGTTTCGTGTTCGCAACCGACGGCGTGTATGTTTGCCAGCAAACAGTTACCGCTAGGAAATGAGTGTCCCGTGATCGCCGTAAGCCGCCCTTTCACCGCCGCCGGAACCGCCTTGGTCGGCGCAAGCATCATCGCCACCTCCGCGATCAGCCCCGTGCAGGTGACGATTCCGCGGATCAGCGACGCCGCAGTTGAACTGCAGGCGTCTGTACTGGACATTTTCGACTTTCCGGCCACCAAGCAGGCCGTCGCCAACCAGGTTGAGTATGCCGCGCTGTGGGCGGTCGGACTCGCCGACGCCGGGGCGGGTGTCGCCCAGTCCCTATCCACGCTTCCGGCCACCCTGATCACCGCTACCCAGCAGGTGTTCAGCCGGGATCCGCTCGGCGCGCTGACTACGGTTGAGGATGCGGCGACTGCGGCGGCCGAGGCGATCCTGGTTCCGCTGGTCCTCTCCCAGGTCGACATCGGCCAGATCCAGCTCGCGGTGGAGTCAGCACTGCTGCTGGCCCGGCCGGAGGCGCTGGTCCAACTCGGAGCGGGCCTGTTCGGCGCATGGGACACCGTCACGCGTGCCGTCATCACGGCCGGCCAGAACTTCGTCAATGCCGTGCTGACCCTCAATCCCGCCAACATCATCGCGGCGGTCGTGGGTGGCGTCCAGGGAGTGGCCGCATCGTTCGTGGCAGGCGGTCAGGTCGCCGTCGATGGCATCGTCGCGGCGCAGACCACTGTGGCGACGGCGTTGGCTGCGCGGCCCGCGCCGCTGCCCCTGGCCGCGACCCCGGCACGAGCGGCACGCGCAGCGGCCGTCGAAGCGGCAGGCCAGAAGGCTCCCCGCCGGACATCGGCGCGTGCCGTGCAGCGCGATAACACCGCCGCAGACGTCTCCGCGTCGGCGCCCACGAAGGCTCCCCCGGTCGCCAAGCGGGCCGCCCGATCCGGTGCGGCGTCCTAGCGTCGATCGCAGTAGGAACCCGGTCTACAACCGGCGGGTAGGCGCAGCCGTCGAGAGCCGGGTGATAGGCGGCGGCTGCCAACCACCCTCCAGTGCTGGCTCACGTGGCAGGTACATCCGGAGGTATGCGCTGAAGCTTCCGTCGGGAACCGGCAGCCAATTGACAGTGGTGTCGACGGGTTCGTTCCGGGACAGGACGATCACGACTGAACCATCCGCCCTACGCACTAATTCGTCGGGTCGGCTGCTGCTCACGCTGTAACGGTTGATCGGATTGGCCACCAGGCTGCCATCGCGGTCGTAGACGGTCACTGACCAGAATGCGTCAGCCGGTGGTTCCTGTCCGGGCGCGAAGTAGATCTGATAGCTGTTACGCCCGTTCAACGGCCGCAGCGTTTGATCCAGCAGGCCGCCCACATAGATGGCCTCGTCGCGAATGTTCGCCCAAGGCCCGACGAAGAACACCCCGGCGCGCAACCTGTAGTCGGTGCCGTAGTTACCGATCGCGGAAGGCGGTGCCGCCCACCCGTGATTTCCGAGGGCCGCCAGGTACTGGTTGCTCGCTGTCCGAAACGAGGCCGCCGCAAACCCGACGCGCACAGCCAAATCCGCGGCGATTCTCGCCAATGGGCCCAGGCCGGCATCGGCGACCTGCAACCCCGGACCAACGCCGATCCGTGCGATCGCCTGTGTTATCGCGGCATCACTTCCGGGTGGCGGATTGATTTCCATGGAGGCACTGATCGCGTCCAGCATGGCAAGCCCGGAGGGCATCGGGGTCTGGGCAGGCGGGCTGCCGGTGGGTCCG
>CALQLM010000030.1 GCA_943331415.1 Bifidobacterium breve | reverse complement strand
TGGGTCTGCCGCCCGGCACCTACTCCCGACTGGTGGTCGCCGATGATCCCGATGCCGAGTTGGCCCAACTGCTGGCGAGTTCGCCCACCGTGCCACCGGCCGGCGCGGTCGCGCCGGGATCAGTCGCCGTGAGCAAGCACACGGTGGCCGGCGTCCTCGAAGCCAGCGCTGAAGCCCAACTCGAGACCCTGATTTCGTTGATTGAACGCCTGCCGCGCGAGACATCAAACGAATACGAAATGGTTATTCAGTCCGCGATCAGTCAGTGCGCGAAAGCCGAGAATCTGGCCGCCAACTCATGGCGGGTGGCGGTTGATTCCGCCGCCGGAGAGTCCACCGACCGGCTGATGGAGCATCTCAAGGCCATGGAGGAGATTCGCTGCGGGCTGCTCGCGCGCCTGCCGGGAGGTATCGGCGGGCAGTTCGACCGGGCCTGCGTCCGCTCCGGGTTGCCGGATCCGGTGATTGCGGTGCTGCTCGGTGTGACGGCCGAGGAGATGTGGGATATCCGCACCCGCGGCGTCATCCCGCCGGCCGCGTTGGCCCGGGTCGCTGCCTTCGCCGCGGGGGAGTCGTGACCGGCGATGACCTCGAGGTCCTGAGCCGCGCCCACGCGCTGTTCGCCGCGGCAGCCGACCATCGCCCGATGGAGGCTGTCAGGCCCAGTGTTGTCAGGCCCAGTGCGGGCGGGCAGCCGCGGGGGACGGGGACCGCTGCGACGGCCTATGGTCAAGCCAATGCGGAGTGGCGTGCCGTGTTGGCGGCTGCGCGCGGTATTGACGCCGAGTTCGACCGAATCCTGACCGAGGCTCACCGTGACCATCGCGAGGCGCACCACAACACCGCGACGGTGTTGGCGGCCGCCAGAGCCGATACCGGCCCCGTTCCGGACACTCCGGCTGCCGCGCGGGAACTGCTGCGCCGCAGAGTAATTCGGCTGCGAACCCAGCGGGCACACGTACTTGCTGCCCGTCGTCGTGCCCGCCGCCGCCGGGCCGCGCTGCTCGCGCTTCGGTATCGACGCCGGGGTGGCCGTGTCTCGCGCCGCGATCCGCGCGCGGAAACCGCGGTGCGGGCCGCGCTGAGCAGGCTGGGCAGTCCCTATGTCTGGGGAGCGACCGGGCCGGACCGATTTGACTGCTCGGGCCTGGTCACGTGGGCGTATGCCCAAGCCGGGGTTCGGTTGCACCGCACCACCTATGACCAGATCCATGACGGCTTGGCCATCCCGCCCTCCCGGGTGCGTGCCGGTGATCTGGTCTTCCCGCACGCCGGGCATGTCCAGTTGGCGATCGGCGGCAACCTCGTTGTCGAGGCGCCCTACCCGGGCGCGACAGTGCAGATCAGCCGGATGGGACCGAGCATCGCGATTCGCCGCCCCGCCTGACCCACAGGGTGAATTGTTTGACTCCGTCGTGCTCCCTAAAGTCACCGCCATGACAGGCCTGCGGTGTCGGACTACCACGACCTCCTCGACGCCATAGCGCGCGTACGGGACTCCACCGGCGACGACAGGGCCTGGATGACCGGGCTCTCCGCCGACGATATTGCGGTGGTGACCAATCCACTGAGTTCCTCTGCCGCGATCACGGCGGCACTGGCCAAGATCAGGGCGGCCCACGCCGGTATCGTGTCGCCCACGTCGGTGCCCGGACCGTACCCAGGTGCCACCAGTCAATTCGAGGGTGCTGCTGCGGAGGCGATCCGCACCGCCGAATCCGCACTCGCGCAGCAGAATTCACTGACGGCTCAGATCGATCTGCAAGTGGTGACTGCGGTACTCAACGCGCATGCCCGGCATTCCGAGGGTGCGGCCGAGCTCGATCGACTGCAGACAGAGATCGAGGCCGCGGTCGCCACCCGTACCGATCTGGACACTGCCGCGGGAGCTCGAGGGTTCCAGCGATATCTCATCGACAAACTCCGCGATATTCGTGCCGTGGTGGACACCGCCGACCTGGACGCGACGTCGAAGGCAACCCTGGCCGCGGCGCTGGCGTCGCTCTACGCGTCCGCGGCCCCGGCCTCCGCGCAGGCCGCACCCGAATCCCACCGACAGACCTCGCCGGATGCACCGTCGCCGTTGAACTCTCCTGCGCCACCGACTGTGCCCGACCTGCCTGCTGTGTCCGATCCGGCGCGAGTGTCTGACCTAACTGCAGTGTCCGATCCGGCGCCAGTGGACCTGGGTCTTGAGCCGCCCGCGGACTCCCCACCGGCGCCCCCTGTTCCGTCGCCGGCAGGTCTGTCCCCGATGGGCGCGGGCTGGGGCGGCGGCACACCGCCGGCCGGCATGCCGTTCGGCGGCAGCCTGCCCACGCTCCCGGCCGCGACGGTGCCGGATTTTCCCCTCGGTCCGCCCTCTGATCTCGTCCAGCAGGATGCCGAAGGCCCACCCGATCGTGCTGAGCCTGCCGAGGACACCACCGACACAGGCGACGATCCCGCCACCGTCGTGCTGCCCGACGGACAGACCGTCATCGCACCCAACCCGCGCCTCGCCGCCGTTATTACCGCCGCGGTCGCCGGTACGCCCATCGCGGAGGCTTTTGACGCCCATGGCATCACGATCCCGGCACCGGGCACGGCGGTCTCCGCACCGCTTGAACCCGCACAGTTGTCACCCGGCGATATCGGTCTGTTCACCGATCGCCATGCCCTGGCACTCGGCGAGGGAAAAGCATTGCTGGACAACCAGATCCAGCCGGTGAGCGGCCTGCCGGGGCTTGGCTTTCTCGGTTGGCAGCATCCCCCGGAACCGGACACCGATATCCCGCAGGAACCCCCGGCACCGCAACCGCCGGGTGAAACCGTTCAAGGAGAGGCCTAGCCCATGGTGGAGAGTGTCACCGTCGTCCCGGAACAATTACGTCAGTCCGCCGCCGAGCACCGCGAGACCGCCGATCATCTCAGAACCGTGCCCTCGACCAATGCCGCGGTGCTGGCCGCACTGGACTCGCTGGGGCCCGTCTTCGCTCAGTTGCGCGATGCCGGACGGCAACTCCTCGACCAGCGCCGGGTCTGTTACGAGCAGCAGGCGGCCGCCCATACCGACCTCGCCGATCAACTGAGCCATATCGCCGATGTCTGGGAACATCACGACGCTGCGGCCGCTGAACACCTGCGAGTGGCTGCCGAGGACACGCAATGAGCGACCCTGACCCCGCGTTCGACGCGATCCACCCGAGTGGGCAGTTGATGTTCCGGTCCTCCCGCGGCGGTTGCCTGCACAGCGTGGTGCTCTCCGATGTGGCGATGACCGCCGATGCCCCCACGCTCGCGCGGGCGGTGCTCCTGGCCGCCGACGTCTCCTACCTTCACGCGGTGATGCAGATCCGCCAGGAGATCGTTGATGCCGGATTCACACCGACGGCCGATCTCCCCGGCACCCGCGAACTCGACACCGCCCAGGACGCCCTGCGCCGGCACCGGTTACGGGGCTGATGAGGTTACGGGGCTGAGGAGTCGGTGGGCTCCGCAATGATCTTCGGCGGCAAGACCGGGTGTGGCCCGAAGAGTTCCCGCGCCCGGTGCAGCAGCGTCCGAACTTCGTCGAGTTGGTGCTGCAGCAGTGAGTCACCCATAGTCGCCACGCTAACCGGGGCCTAGAAGCCCGGCAATTCACCCGCGAGGTATCTGCGCGGTGATCTGGTTCAGCAGTGTCGTGAAGCGTCCGGCTTCCGGATGTCTCCCGGGTTTGCCGCTGCTGATCAGTCCGGCGGCCAGACCGCGGGCCGGGTCGGCCCAGATCGCCACATTCGTCAGCCCGGTATGACCGAATGCGGCGGCGGCATCGGCGCCGAAGGGCCCGAATCGTTTGGATCCCAACATGAACCCGGTACCCCAGCGGATCGGTGCGAGGCCGGTCGCGACATCGGGACGCAGCCGCCGACATGGTCGGACCGCCGCCGCAAGTGTGTCCGGCCGAATCACGCGCACCCCATCCAACTCGCCGCCCCGACGCAGGATCTCCGCGAACCGGGATAGCTCATCAGCCGTCGACACAGTGCTGGATGAGGGCACCACACTGGTCAGGAACACCGGAGTGTTGGAGAACGGGATGATCTGGGTCATGGTTCCACCCAATGCGGTGCGCAACGCTGCCGCGATCGGCGCCGGCAGTGGCTTACCGGTGACATAGCTGGGTGCCACCAGCGGTACATCAGCCTCGGCCACACCGTAATTCGTCCACCGGAACCCCAGCGGATCGAGGATCTCGGTGGCCAGGATCTCCCGGATATTGCGGCCGGTGGCCGCCGAGACGATCTCTCGGACCAACGGCCCCCAGGTCACGCCGTGGTAGATGTGCACCAGACCGGGCCGGTGGATGGGTTTGAATTCGCTGAGCCTGGCCCGGGTGTAGTCGCTGTCGTTCACCCGCCGAACATCCGCACGCGGCCCAGTCGCGAATGGCACACCGGCGCTGTGGGTCATGACGTGACGGATCGTGGTGCGTTCCTTGCCGTGCCCGGTGTAGCTCGGCAGGTAATCGCAGACCCGGTCGTCGAGCGAGAACGCCCCGCGCTCGACGAGCATGTGAACCACGGTGGTACTGATCGCCTTGGCTGCCGAGTACACACAGAACGGGGTGTTCGTGGTGACTGGAACCCGGTCGGCATCGGCGGGATCGTCGGGGCCGTTGCCCCAGGCGTGTCCGATCGCCCGGTTGAGCACCACGGTTCCGTTGTGTCGCAGGCAGAGTTGGATGGCGGGTTGCAGCCCGGCGCGGTACCAGTGCCGTGCTGCTTCCCAGATCTGGTCGATCGCCGCGGGATCAAGGCCGCCGGCGTCCTCGGGGCCGATGGTGGTGACGGCATCGAGGTCGCTCGGGACTCGGATGCGCCCGTCGCCGGTCACTGCTGCCGGTGCAGGGTTGCGCTCAGGTGATGCTGCAGGGGCAGACCCACCGCCGCCATCTGCAGCGTGTAGCTCATCTCGGCATCCGTGACGCGGATCGAACGCGTCAGCGCGGTCACTTCTTTGGCCGAGGCGCTGGCCGCAACCGTCGTCGAGCGCACGTCGATCACCAGAGCATCGTCGGCGACGACGAGCGAGCCTTCATCGACTTCGGTGATACCGGTCGGATGGGCGATGACCCATTCGATGCGGTGCGGTGACGGCACCCGGATATACCCGGCTTCGGCGTGGAGGGGCCGTCCGTCATCAGAGCGGGTCTTCTGCGAGTAGGTCAGGAAAGGCTTTCCGGTATGACCGATGCTGACATCCTCGGTGTAGTCGAACGCCTCGATGGTGGGGTAGTCCCCTGATCCATGGCCGACCCAATGACCCAGCAGCGGAGCAAGTATCGCGATGCCGGGATGCAGTTCGCCGACGGCTACCACGGGACTCAGAGCGGCCCGACGAGTTCCACCCAGTTGCCATCCGGATCGGCGACGAACATCCACCCCATCCCGGGAACGGGCGCGAACTCGGCGAGCGGCTGCGCGAAGGTGTACCCGGCGGCCTCGACCTGGCGGGCGACCTCGGACGCATTGGCGACGACCATGGTGATGTAGCGGATTCCGGCCTGGGCGGGCCCGCCACCGGGTGCCACCGGCGCATTGGGCGGCTCATCTAACGTCACCAGTTTCAGCACGTTGTTGCCGATCGAATAGCGCTTCATCGTCCCGCCGGGGAAATCCAGGTCACCCTGAAAGGGCAGGCCCAGGAAGTTCTCGTAGAAGTCCACCATCGCATCGCGGTTGGTGGTCACCACCCCGATCTCAACGCTTTGGGCGAGCAGTTCCACGGCCATCGTTCATCCTCTCGAAGGTTTCGGCGTCGGTGACTTCGGCAGAATAGCCGGTGGCCGACTCGGGGGAGTCCGGACCGCCTACGGCTTCACACCCATGGTGAGCAGATCCCACACGCCACGGGTCCACAGCGGCCGGTGCACCCGATGTTGATCGGTGATCGTGAATCCGGCACCGGCGAACAGGGTGCGCATCTCTGCTGGCGACGGATTGTGGGCGGGGTTGGCCGGATTCGCGCTCAGTCGGCGCAGCGGTTCCGGCAGCGGCGGACTGATGGTGGCCACGGCGGCCAGACCCCCGGGAACCAGCACCCGGAAGAACTCCCGCAGCGCGGCCGGCTGATCGAAGAAATGGAACGCCGAGGTGCTGACCACCGCGTCCAGGGAACCGTCGGGGAAGGGCAGCTGTTCAGCCGGCCCCTTGCGCCAGCGGACCGCCGCCGATCGGGCCTGGGCCTGCTCGAGCATTCCATCGGACATATCCACCCCGTAGACCTCGTCGGGGTGCAACTCGTGCTCGATCCGGGCGGCCAGAATGCCAGTGCCGCAGGCGATATCGGCAACCCGCCGCACGCCGCGCGCGCGAAGCTCAGCGACGACCTCGTCCTGTGCGGGTTGATAGACGAGGCGCTGGAGGAAGGGCAGATCGTAGACCGGCGCGGCGAAACTCCAGAACCGCGTCACGGCATCGTTGAACTGGCGACCCGGTGATGTCACACGACCTCCTGATCCGACTGTACTGCGGTTATCGGCTGTGCTGGAGCGATCCTCATGGCAGGGGATCCCTATCGCGGCGGCACCGCCGACGCTAACGTGGTGGAGGGGGTACCGCCGAGGAGGCAGCATGTACGACCTGACGATCACCGGAGGAACCGTTGTCGACGGCACCGGCGGCACGCCGTTCCGGGCCGATATCGGGATCAAGGACGGGGTCATTGTCGAGGTCCGGCGCCGCGAGGGCGACGACCGCGGTCTGGACGCCGAGTCGGCGCAGAACATCGACGCATCCGGACGCATCGTCACACCCGGGTTCGTTGACGTCCACACCCACTACGACGGTCAGGTCAGCTGGGATGGACTGCTGGAGCCGTCGAGTCTGCACGGGGTGACCACGGTGGTCAGTGGCAACTGTGGTGTCGGGTTCGCACCTGTGGCACCCGGCCGCGAACAGTGGCTCATCGAACTGATGGAAGGCGTGGAGGATATCCCCGGTTCGGCGCTGGCCGAGGGCATCACCTGGGAGTGGGAAAGCTTCCCCGAGTACCTCGACGCAGTCGAAAAGCAAAGACTGGCAGTGGATTACGGCACCCAGGTGGCCCACGGTGCGGTCCGCGGTTACGTGATGGGAGAACGAGGGGCGCGCAACGAGGCTGCCAACGCAGAGGATATCGCCGGCATGGCGCGAATCGTCCAGGAGGCGATCGAAGCGGGCGCACTGGGCTTCTCGACGTCGCGCACCGAAGCCCACCGGGCTGTCGACGGCGAACCCGTACCGGGTACCTATGCCGCCGAGGATGAGTTATTCGCGTTGGGCAGGGCGATGGCCGCCGGCGGCCAGGCCGTGTTTGAGGTGGCACCGGACGGTACGGCGGGGGAGAACGTCGACGGGCCGATGCGCGAACTCGACTGGATGGTCCGCCTTGCGGCTGAGATCGATCGGCCGGTGTCGTTTGCGATGGTGCAGACCCAATCCGCACCCGACCTCTGGCGCAAGCAACTCGATATCGCCGGTGCGGCATTCGATGACGGGATTCGCGTGCACCCGCAGTTCGCCGCTCGGCCGTTCGGCATGCTGTTCGGCTTTGAGGGGTATCACGCCTTCACCCATCGCCCGACGTTCCGCACGCTCAAGGCCGAACTCGCTCCGGCCGAACTCCGCGAGCGCCTCGCCGATCCGGCGGTGCGGGCGGCGATCCTCGCCGAGACCGATCTGCCGGCCCAACCGACGCCGCTGTTCGACTCGTTGTTCGCCTTCATCCAGCACAGTGCCGCGACCATGTACGCCATCGGAGACCCGCCGGACTACGAACCGACGCCGGATCGCACCGTTGCGGCGATCGCGGCTACGCGCGGGCACGATCCGTTGGCCACCATGTATGACCTGATGCTCGAGTCTGATGGCGCGGCGATGCTGATGCTGCCGTTCTTCAACTATGTCGACGGCAATCACGATGCCATTCACGAGATGATGTCGCACCGCGCCGCGATCTCGGGACTGTCCGATGGCGGCGCGCACTGCGGGTTGATCTGCGATGCGTCGCTGCCGACTTTCATGCTGACCCATTGGGTGCGCGACCGCCGCCGCGGTCCGCGTTTCCCGCTGGA
>CALQLM010000029.1 GCA_943331415.1 Bifidobacterium breve | reverse complement strand
GCCCAACCCTGACAGCGCCATCCTGGGATCGTTGAAGGGCAAGGAATTCGACCGCGTTGCCGGCGAGGCCGCACGTACCGCCCCGCCCAGGGAGAACGGCGGTAATCAGGACATCAAGAACTTCACCAAGGGCACGCGAGTGTTCTACCCGGTGTTCGTCGACGGCGCCAATCTGTCGTTCGGCGACCTGCACTTCTCCCAGGGCGATGGCGAGATCACGTTCTGCGGCGCCATTGAGATGGGCGGCTATATGGTGCTCGGCGTCGATGTCATCAAAGACGGTATGGCCAAGTACGGCGTAGGCGAGAACGCCATCTTCATGCCCGGAACCACCGACCCGCAGTACAGCGAGTGGCTGGCGTTCTCCGGCACCTCGGTGACACTTGAGGACGAGCAGAAGTATCTGGATCCGTTCTTGGGCTATCAGCGCGCGTGCCTTCATGCCATCGACTTCCTGGAGAAGTTCGGCTACAGCCGCATCCAGGCGCTCATGGTGCTGGGAACCGCGCCCATCGAGGGCCGACTGTCCGGCGTGGTCGACATTCCCAACGCCTGCTCGACGGTGTACCTGCCGACGGCGATTTTCGACATCGACTTGCGTCCAGGCCACGGCAAAGTGCCCCAGGTATCCGGAGGCAAGTCCGTTCCGAAGTCGCTGTGGAAAGACCACAAAGGCTGGGCGCCGCACCCCTGGAAGAAGTAGGCCGACTGACGGACTCCCCGGCTCAGGGACGCGGTAGCTTCTGCAGCCGGGGGTCCGGTGGTGCCATCCGGGTCGGTCGGCTGTTGATGCGACCGCCCCGGGGAATGGAGGTAACCACTTCTGGTGTGTCTGCGGTCGCATGCGTGGAGTCGATGAGGTTCATCCGGGCCTGGTCTGCAGCCGAGATCATGGGCGCGGTATACATGCGCTTAATAGGATGACCGCACTCGGGACAGTCCATCTCCTGCGGTGCCGTGCCAATCGGGAAGGTCACCTCAGCCGGACCGTCATCGCTGCATCGGTATGTGTATGTGGCCATGTTTCTGTCCGTTCCTCGGGGAAGGTAGGTCTGGCGCCTGTCGGGCCTAGGCCGGGTCGAGCTCCTCAACGCGACGCTCCGAACGTTCAACGGTCTCGTGCATCTGCTTCTCCAGGATCCCCATGGCAAGCCGCGCGTAGACCCACTGACTGGTGGTGGCCAGTTGGCCACGGCTGCTGGAGCTGAAAGTGATCATCCAGCTCAGCAGAGTGCTGATCCGGTTTTTGAAACCAACCAGATACATCAGGTGCAGGACCAGCCAGGACAGCCAGGCGATAAAGCCGCCGAATTCCAGCTTCCCGATCTTGGCCACCGCGTGATAGCGCGAGATCGTCGCCATACTGCCCTTATCGAAGTATTTGAACGGCACCCGGGTTGCCGGATCGTCGGTGCCGTTCACCATGCGCTTGATGGTTTTGGTTACGTAATTCGCGCCCTGGATCGCGCCCTGTGCCACCCCGGGCACGCCCGGAACCGCCGCCATATCGCCGACGACGAAAACGTTCGGGTGGCCCTTGACGCTGAGGTCGGGCTCGACGACCACCCGGCCGGCCCGGTCGATCTCGGTGCCGCCGGACTGCTCGGCGATGAGCTCACCCAGCGGACTTGCCTGCACCCCGGCCGCCCACACTTTGCAGGCACAGTTGATCCGGCGCTCTTCGCCGGTCTCCTTGTCCTTGACTGTGACGCCAAGATAGTCGACCTCGGTCACCGTGGAGTTGCCATGAACCTCCACACCCATCTTCTCCAGTCGGCGCTGCGCCTTGCGGCCGAGGTTCTCCCCCATCGGCGACAACACGAACGGCGAGCCGTCGAACAGCATCACCCTGCACTCAGTGGGGTCGATGGTGCGAAACGCCCCGGGCAGTGTGCGCCGGGCAAGTTCGGCGATCTGGCCGGCCAATTCGACCCCGGTGGGCCCGCCTCCCACCACGACGAACGTCAGCCGTCGGGTGCGCTCGGCAGGGTCGGTCGTGACTTCGGCCGCCTCGAAGGCCCCCATGATGCGACCGCGTAACTCCAGTGCGTCGTCGATGGTCTTCATACCGGGGGCAAAGGTGGCGAAGTGGTCGTTGCCGAAATAGTTCTGCTGCGCTCCGGCGGCAACGATCAGGCTGTCGAACGGCAGTACCGTCTCGGAGGCCATCAGCCTCGACGTGACGGTCCGGTTGGCGAGATCGATCTCCTCGACGTCGCCCAGTAACACCTGACAGTTCTCGTTCTTCTTCAGGATCAACCGTGTGGTTGGGGCGATGTCACCGGTGGACAGGATTCCCGTGGCCAGCTGATAGAGCAGGGGCTGGAACAGGTGGCTGGTGGTCTTGGCGACCAGCGTGACGTCGACGTCGGATCGTTTGAGGTATTTGGCGGCATTCAGTCCGCCGAATCCGGAGCCGATGATGACGACGCGGTGGCGGGTGTCCGGTGCGGGACTTGCCATGGTGATTCCTTCAGGACGAACGCAGTACGGCGAAGACTCTGGACAAGACGTCAGGCTATCGCCGACGCCCCGGGTCCCGTGGGTATTTCACCGCAGGATGTTGTCCAGCGCGGAGGCGGTGATGATGTAGGCCGAGTGGCTGCCGATCGAACTGAGTTGAGCGTCCACCGGCCAGCGCCACGGAACCGGGGTGCGGCCCAGCACCGGGAAGGCCACCGAGGTCACGGCCATCAACACACTGCCGAACAGCAGGCTGGCGGCAGGCTCACGCAGTCGCTTACGCAGCCACACGTGCGCGATACCGAACGCTGAACCATAGGTCCACCGCAACAGCAGTGTGATCGCCCCGGCCTGACGCGGCGTGGGCTCGGGCAACTTCAGCAGGGAGGCGACGATCTGTCCCGGAACCACACTGTCGTCGTAATCCAGGCCCTCGTGTGAGAACAGTCCCTCCACCGGTGTGCCGTCGGCGAGGGTCGTCACGCCGGTGTATCGGCCGCGGCGCACTCTGCGTTCGACGTGATACCAGGTGGCCATCGCGGCGGTGCCGGCAGCGCCGGCCACCAGTCCGCGGCTCAACCACGGAAGCCGCGGCGGCCGCGTGCGGCGCGCTTCGAGGCGTGGCATGGCTCCCCTCCGGCAGTTGTGCAGGGATGCGGCGACCGTACCGCATTGGCACGCGGTCGCGAGCCGAGCCTCGGGCACTAGGATTCGACGCGGAAAGGAGTTCGATGATGCGCGCTATTGCACTGTCGGCGGGATGCGGCGCGCTGGCGTTGCTCTCATTGGTGACACCCACAGCAGGTGCCGATCCGGATCAACCCCCGGCTGATGTCACCTATCTGATCGGAAAATGCTGGGATCCCAGCGATCCGGTGGTCGAGAGGCCGACAGAGGTGACCTACAACTGCGACTCGACCTCGGTGATGGAGAACATGAGATGGCTGTCGTGGGGGCCCGGCGGTGCCGTCGGTACCGGGATGGACAACTCGGTGGAGTGCCAACCCGACTGTGCGCAAGGGCCGCACCTGTTCAACCCCATCATCGTGCACGCCTGGAATCCGATGGCGCCGACGAAGCCGGGGTGCCCCGCCGGTCTGCAGTTCTACACCGAATTGACCGTCGCCTACCCCCTGGGCGCTCCGCCGTGGATCAAGCCGGGCACCACGTGGGGTCCCGACACCGAGTTCATCGACGCCGACGGAATGCCGGCCGTGCACTTCTCGGTGCCCAATCCTTACAGCTGCACGCCGCTGGCCCAATAGAGATTGGGTTCAGTAAGCCGGATCGGGTAGCCCCAGGCAACGGCACGCCACCACCGCGAGATCGGCCGCAACGTCCTCAGCGGACTTGGTCGGGGTCAAGATGTGGCTCAGGCACAGGCGCACAACGCTTTCCACCATCACGCGCACATCCCCGGGATCCGCCGAGGGCCACTGTCCGCCGACCCAGGCGCCGAATGATTCGATGGCGTTCTCGATGAGCGGTTCGCCGCGGACTGTCAGCAGCGACAGCAGCGACATATCGCCGCCATTGCCGGGCGTGCGGGTCAGGATCGTCTCCAGCAGCGGATTGCCACGGGCGATGGACACCATGTACTGCGCTGCCGCGGCAACCCCGCCGGCGAGGTCACCCGGATGCTCGGCCAGCAGCGCCTGCATGCCCTCGAAGAACTCAGCCGTCTCCCGCATGATGAGTGCGTTGCCGAGATCGTCCTTGGTGCCGAACTCGGCGTGCAGGCTCTGTCGGCTGATGCCGATCGCCGTCGCGATCGCGCCCATCCGCACCGCCGCCCAGCCTCGTGTGAGCACCACGTCGCGGGCGGCATCGAGTGCCAGCTCCCGCAATCGCGCCCGGCCGAAGGCCCGGGTTTCCGCCCGAAGGTCCACGACAGTCATGGGGAAAAGACTAACCCAGCCGACATAAATTGAGTATCTGTAGATATTTGTTGACATTTTTGCGTTTCTGTCAGATGCTCGTGTCATGACCGCTGTCATCACCCGCGCCGAGCGCCCCTATGACCCCGCCGACATCTCCTCATCGGAGTTCTGGGCAGGCACCGCCAAGGACAGGGAGAAGGTCTTCGCCGAACTGCGCGCGAGCCGACCCATCTCCTGGCACCGACCGGTCACCAACGGCATGTTCGCCGACCCGAATGATCAGGGCTTCTGGGCCGTGGTGAGGCACGCCGACCTGGTGGAGGTGACGCGGCGTCCCGGCGACTTCCTTTCCGGACAGGGCATCACGTTCGAGTCGCTGCCCGTCGAGGTGCTCGACGCCGCGCAGGGCTTCATCGCGATGGACCCGCCCCGGCACACCAAGATCCGCAGGCTCATGGCGGCGGCGTTCACGCCCAAGCAGTTGGCCCGCATCGACGAACACATCGTCGCCAACTCCCGACGCATCGTCGACGATATCGCCGCCAAAGGTTCAGTCGACTTCGTCACGGAGGTGGCCGCACTGGTTCCGATGAACAACATCTGCGACATGGTCGGCATCCCCGAGGAGCACCGTCGCACGGTCGCCTACGAATCGCAGTTCGCCGACGGCTGGCGTGATCCGCGGCTGCTGCAGGGTGCTGACCCGTTGGCCCGGGTGTTCCAGACCGTCTCCACCATTCATGGAATCGCCCATGAGCTCATCGCCGCCCGCCGCAGCAAGCCCGAGAACGACCTGATGACCGCGCTGGTCCAGGCCGAGGTCGACGGTGAACGGCTGACCGATGACGACATCTCATCGATCTTCGCCCTGCTGATTATCGCCGGCAATGACACCACCCGGCAGTCGATCTCGCACGGTATGAAGGCGCTCAGCGACTTCTCCCAGCAGCGCGCGTGGCTGATGGAGGATCTCGACGGCCGGTTACCCATCGCGGTCGAGGAGATCATCCGCTGGGCCACCCCGATCATGACCTTCCGTCGCACCGCCGCCCATGACACCGAACTCGGCGGGCACCACATCACCGAGGGCGACAAGGTGATCATGTTCTACTCCTCGGCCAATATGGACACCGAAGTGTTCGATCATCCCGAACAACTGAAGCTGTCCCGCTCGCCGAACAAGCACATCGCGTTCGGCGGCGGCGGAATCCATCACTGCCTCGGCGCGCAGTTGGCCCGTCGTCAGATCAGTGCCACATTCCGGGAACTGCTGACCCGGCTGCCCGATATCCACACCGTGGGCGAGCCGGAATTGGGCAATGGCAACTTCTTCCATACGGTGGTGTCCATGACCGCAGAGTTCACGCCCGAAAAGCGCACCGGGTCGACGCGATGAAGATCGTCGTCGACAAGTCCAGATGCTCCTCGATCGGGCTGTGCGAGGCCACTGCCGCGGACATCTTTCAGATCGGAGCCGACGGGGCGCTGCACATACTCATGGCCGAGGTGCCCGAAGACCGGCGCACCGATCTTGAGCAGGCGTGCGAGAACTGCCCCACCCAGGCCCTCAGCATCGAGGACTGAGGTTGCCGCTCAGGCGCTCCGGGCGATCCTGAGCCCGGTTCGATCGGCGGCCTGCACCGCGGCGTAGTGGCCCAACAATTCATCGCAGATCGCCGGCCAGGTCCGGCCCAGCACACTGCGCCGTGCCGCGAGTGAATAGCGGTGCCGCTCGGCAAGCAGATGGTCGACCGCTTCGCCCAGCCGCGACTCAAAATCGGCCACCGGCAACAACAGCCCGGTGCGGTAGGGCACGACGAGATCCCGCGGACCGCCGGCATCGGGCGCAACGACCGGGAGTCCCGATGCCTGCGCTTCCTGCACGGCCTGACAGAACGTCTCATGCTCGCCGGGATGCACGAAGACATCCATGCTGGCGTAGGCGGCCGAGAGTTGCGACCCGTAGAGCGCACCGGTGAATACCGCTGAGGGCAACAGGGTGCGCAGCTTGTCCCGATCCACACCGTCGCCGACGATGACCAGTTGCAGATCCCCGCGGCGGGCCAGCGCGGCGAGGCGTTCCACATGCTTCTCCGGTGCCAGTCGGCCGACGAAACCCACGATCGGCTTACCCTGCGGTGACCACTGGCGGCGCAGTCGCTCATCGCGGGCCGAGGGCGCGAACCCGGTGACATCAACCCCGCGAGCCCAGTAGTGGACGCGGGGAATTCTTTCGGAGCAAAGGCTTTCCATCGCCGCAGTCGACGGTGCCAGCGTGCGGTCGGCCAGGCCATGTAGATGCCGATTCCACACCCACGCTGCCCGCGCAGCGATCGGCACCCCGTAACTGCTCGCGAATCCCGCGACATCAGTCTGATAGACCGCCACCGTCGGCACGCCCAACCTGCGCGCTGCCAGCAGTCCGCCATAGCCGAGCATGGCCGGGGATGCCAGGTGCACCACGTGCGGATCGAACCCGCGCAACACACGTAGGATTCGCGGGCGCGGCATGCTCAGCGGAAGCGACGTCACCATGGGATACATCCGCGATGGCACCCGGTGAACCCGGATCCCGTCATGGATGCGCGGCGCGGGCGGTTCACCGCGGGGATTGTCGGGGGCGATGACTAAGGCCTCGTGTCCGGTGCGGCGCAGATGCTCCAGCACCCGCAACACCGAGTTGGAGACACCGTTGACATTGGGCAGAAACGATTCGGCGACAATCGCAACTCGCACGCCGACAGCATCTCATTATCGGGTGTCGCCGAGGTTGCGTACCGGAATACGGCGAGCGTCGAGTTGCCGTCACCTCACCGTCGGTGCGAGGTCAGCGATTACCCTCCGGTGCCAGCTCATCCATCGGCGGGAACAGCACCCGAACGGGCCGAACCCAGTTCTTCAGTCGCTCTTCGGCATTGGAATTCGCCCCGCCACAGGCCGAGCCGTGCAGTGAAAAGCTCGTCACGCCGCCGTCGACGACCGAGGCCGCGAACGCGGTTCCGCCGGTGCATCCCTGCTCCGGCTCCTCGATGACGATGTCACGCAGATCCGCAAACGACTGCGATACCTCATCCCAAGCCGCCGCGGTCATCGGCGCCTCCTGGTCGGCGAGGATGTCCCCGTAACTGTCGACGATGATCCGGGCCTGGTCCCGGGTGAAGGTCAGAACGAAACTGCGGTGGTACGGGGGCGGCACCGAGGAATCATGAAACTCGTAGGTCACCGTTGCTGTAGGCGGTAACGCGCTCTGGCTCATCTGGGACCCACTCCCCTCGGTGCCGCGTGCGCAGCCAACGGCAACAAACACCAGTGTCGCCACGACCGCCCGACAGCGCAACACCTCACATACCGCTGAGGTCATCAGGGATGTCCACCGCGTGCTCTTGAAGAATGGCGAGGTCCACCACGTCGAGCGTGCGCTCGTGGGTGCTGGCCAGAACTACCGGAGCCGCGCGCCCGTCATCGTGTGCCCGAAGCCAGTTGACGGCGGTGACACACCACCGGTCACCGGGCACCAGGCCGGGGAATCGGTAGGCCGGCATGGGTGTGGAGAGGTCGTTGCCGATCGACGCCTGGTGTTCGAGGAACTCCGTGGTCACGACGGCGCAGATGGTGTGCAGTCCGCGATCCTCGGGTCCGGTGGAGCAGCAGCCGTCTCGGTAGAAGCCGGTCATCGGGTCGGTGCCACACGGCTCCAGGGGGCCGCCCAGCACATTGCGCTCATTCTTGGTGCGCTCTGGCACGGTGCGCTCAGTCACGGTG